>NZ_JAAEDV010000010.1:0-128775 GCF_013345045.1 Gilliamella sp. ESL0250
CACCGAATACGGTAAAACACAACTCAATCTAGGGCATTTAGTTGATAATAAAAAAATCAAGCGAGGTGAAGGCTTTGAACTGCGCACCGATGAGTGGGGGGCAATACGAGCGGGTAAAGGGGTTTATTTAACATCATATAAACGAGAAGGTAACCAAGGTGTAAAAAAAGCCAGTTTAGATGGTGATGAAACAGCAATGTTATTAAAAACAGGCTTGAGTGTATCCAATCGCCTATCTAAACGTTCAGATAGCCACCGTGCAGGTAAATTGGAAGGCACAGATAGCTTTAATCTATTTGTGAGTTATACCGCAACAAAAATTGATGATAATTTATCATTTACTCAGCCAAGTATGGTGTTATCTAGTCCAAAAGGTATAGCAGCAGTCACTCCTGATAGTATTTATCAATTTGCTGAACAAAACATTTTGCTAACTAGCAAACATGATACGAATATTGCAGCCAATAATTCAGTGCATGTTAGCGCAACTAAAGATTATTCCGTTTTTGCCAAAGAAAATATTAAATTATTTAGCGGTGAAGCTAAAGTCCAACTGCAAGCCCATAATGGCGATATAGAGGTAATAGCCGACAAATCACTCAAAATAGTCAGCAACGACGATAAAATTAATATTAATGCTAAAAAAGAGATAACCATTGCATGTGGTGGTGCTTATATCCGTATTGCCGATGGCAATATTGAACTTTATGCACCAGGTATAATTAAACATGGTGCACAAGCCTTTCCATACTCTGGCCCACAAAAAATGTTACCAACACTTTATTCATTCCCAAAACAGCAACCACAAGCACCTTACGTTAGAAAATTTATATTGGTTGAAGAGGGAACCGGCAAACCGATTATGAATAGAGAATATCAAATCGTAAATAAAGATAATCAAGTAATTGCCGAAGGCAAAACCGATGCACAAGGTAAAGCGCAAATTGTAACATCAGGATATGAAGAAGATAAAGTAACATTTCGGTATAAATAGGTATAAAAAATTAGATTCTAGGAGTATTTTATGTATTGTACTGGAGCAACATCAATAACATGTGAATCTTCAAGCAACGATAAAACGATAGAAACTACGGTAAAAGCAGGAACACGAAAATTAGAAAATATTTTAATACGAAGAATTCCTAAAACAGCATGGAACAAACCAGGTCATTATTGGATAGAAATTGTTCATAAAGATGAAAATGAAATGGATGATTTTATAGTAGAAGCCAAACAGCAAGGCTTAAAAGAGGAAGATTTAATAAAATTTAATAAAACTCCGACTAAAATAAACGGTTTCCGTGAAAGCTATGGTTGGTATCCAATATCCAATAATGGTCTTCACAATTTTAGTATTAGAGGCGCAGTTACATTTAATTCTAGATTTATAAAAAATGATGGTTGTCTAAATGGCGATCATATTGATAGAAGAGAAAAAGACAAAAACCTTGAGCTAGATTATAAAATAGAACGAACTGCAGGTAGGAGCAAACTTAATAATGAACTGTCAACAATTGCGTTTGATTGCATGCAATATCGGCGTTTCGATTTAGATAATCCCATTTATTTAACAACAAACCCTTACTTATTACCTAGGGATTTACGAACAGAAAAACAGGTTATAGTAGATATTAGAAATTTTGTCGCTAAATTTGAAAGAGATGAACCTGAATGGAGTTGGAATGGTGATGGGTTTGATGAAACCAATTGCCATACCCTATTGTTTTTATTGCTAGCTAGTTGTGGTTTGGCTGATCCAGATGGAATCGGACAAGGTTATGATCAGCATTTCATAGATTATAAACAATCTTTAGATTCTAAATCAGAACCTGATGAAAAATATGAAAATAGAAAAAATTTAATTGATAAGTTGTTAAAAATATCTCAATCATTAAACAGTGTTTATTAGGGTTATCAATTCTATACTTAAAAATAATTAAGGATTATATGAAAACTTTCCACAAAATAAATTTATTACTCTTAGTAGTTAGCATAACAATTATTAAACCAGTTTTTGCGGAGATAACAATGAAACAACAATTTGAAATTATAAACCAATTAAAAACACAAGAAATTGAATCAGATAAAATATACTACCAGATAGATTTTAATTACTTTAGTAATAAAGAAAATAGTTTTCCTCAACAAAAATTATATTCCACGATTGATAATGCTTTGGATATTAATTCTTCAAAAAATCCTATACCAGCACACAAGATTGCACAGATTAAGTTAAATAATAATTATCAATATTATGATGTATTAAAACAAGATAGAAATATTATAGAAATCTTATACCCGACTGAAACTTTTCAAACTATTGAAGATGGTATTCATTATTATATTTTGGATAAATATAATCGATTACAAAAGAAAGAAAACTTTAAAGATGTCTTTGAAGAACCATGCTACCTTCGTGTTGAAAAACTAAATGGAAAAGTGATTAGTATCCAAAAGCGACCTATAAGTTCGATTAGTCATTTTAGTTATGATTATTGGCCTAATCAAAACCTAAAACACATTAAATTAGAAATATTTAATAATCAAAATAATATGATCTATCTATCGGAAAAATTTTATGATGAAAACGGAAATAAGTTAAAAGGTAATCAGAATAATCTATTAACTCAGCAAACCATGCGTTATACCGAAATCAACAAAGATCACATTGAACGTATTGAAGAATATTTTGATAATAATGGTATTAAAACCAACAGTGTTACTTATTTCGATAAATCTAAACCTTTTCCTCGAATTGAAAATAAGCAATTCAATAGCAAAGGAAAAATCATCAAAATAACAGGTCATAACCCAGATGAAATATTTGATGATGCCGCAAATGATTTAGTAGAGCCTTACCCTTATAATACATTAATGATGGATGTTGAAAAAACTAGCAGATTTGTGACAAGACAATTATTTAAACATACCTTAGATAAAAATACTAAACAATGGGACAATGAAGCAATAAACCGCACTAGATATTTAGAAATAAAACCGAATAAAACCTATTATGCTAAATTGCCTTATCCCTATTTTTTAGATGAACGTTATAAAAATTTCCCTCATCAAAAGCCGTTAACTTTAATCGAAGCCGAAAATCAACAATCTAACGCAAAATACTATGATTTAATCAAATTTGAAGTGGGCGATAACTATCAGTATAAAAATTTGATTAAAGAAAAGTGGCAGCAAACTCCAATCACTTTACCGTTAGAACAATTTAAACCGCTAGAAAACGGCATCTACTTTTTTGTTATGGATAATAATGGAAAATTATCTCCATTAGAAAACGTCGAACAAGCGGTAGAACAACCAAACTATATACGTGTTGAAAAAGAGATGGGTAAGATAATTTCGATAGTTAAAAAAACACGAATTTATAAAGTATTAAATGAGTTTGAATATCAAGATAATAGTTTGAAAAGTAGTAAATTTTTTGTGCTTGAAAGTTTGTTTTTGCCTCATTTTATTATTGAATCAAAATATGAAGATAAAAAAAATATTGTAACATATCAACAAATTAAAAATTCTCAAGGTATTATTATTAGAACTTATAATTATATAAACAAAGACCAACTTATTGCCGTATCAGATCGCTTTAATGATAACGGTATAAGAACTAATCATCTTGAGCTAAAACTATATGAATCATATGATAAATTTTATGAAAAAAATCAATTTTTTGATGAAAAAGGAAACTTGATATTCACTATTGATGATTCAGATAAGGAAAATAAAGATAACTCAATTATTAAAGGCAGAAATACGCCTCAACCATATGATAAATTACCCTTTATTCCTGATATGTTTGAGGAAGTTCTCTTTGATATTTATTTAGAACAATTAAAAGCAATGAACAACAATGAATATTAGAGAAAAGCAAGAAATCACCTAATAATTCAATGGAATATCAAAGATTACACAATCTAAATAAACTGGATTCTAAAAATTCGATTATGCAAATTTATACTAAAAATATTATAACAATTTCTATTTTATATTTTTTGGGTTCGGTCATTAATACTAATTTTACCTATGCGGATATAAACATGATAGTTCAAAAAACAATTATGAAAACACCACAACCTCTAGAAGCTAATAGAATTTACTACCAGTATGATTTTAAAAGTTTTCGTCATAAAGAAGATAGTTCTCCTGCAGAAGGAAAATTATTTTTATCTCCCGCAACGTTAGAAACAGACCCTGACGATGATATTGCATTACAGGAAATTTCTCAAATAATACTTAATGAAAATAAGCAATATCGTGAAGTTACAAAGATAAGAAGAAATATTATAGAAATACTCTATCCAACAGAGCCTTTTGAAACACTTGAAGACGGTATCCATTTTTATATTTTAAATAAAGACAACCAATTGCAAAAAAAAGAAAACTTTGAAGCGGTGTTTAAAGAGCCCGGTTATATACGTGTTGAAAAATTAGATGGAAAGGTGATCAGTATTCAAAAACGACCTATATATATGATTATCCATTTTAATTATGAATATTGGCCTAATCAAAATTTAAAGTATGATAAATTGGAGTATTATAATAATGAACATCAAATAATTTATTATGATGAAACATTTTATGATGAAAATGAAAAAATTATAGCGGGTAATAAAAAGAATCTGTTAACACGACGAAATATACGCTATACCTACATAAACAAAGATGGCATATCAAGAGTTGATGAATATTTTGATAGCCAGGGTAATAAAACCAATCATGTGATTTATTTTGATAACACTAATTCTCAACATAAAATCGAAAATCAAATATTGGATCATGAAGGAAAACTGGTAGCAATAAGTAATAAGGTGCCTGATGATATATTCGATCCTCTTAAAGAACAATTAGCTGAGAGTTATCCTTATAATAATTTATTAATGGATATTGAAAAAACAGACGAAGTTTTAACAGAGAAATTATTTCTTCATACTTTAGATAAAAATACAACACAATGGGATAACGAGGCGATAAACCGCACCAAGTATTTAGGAATTACCCCCAATCAACCGTATTACGCAAAAATGCCTTATCCCCTTTTTTGGGCTAATCGTTATAAAAATTTTCCCCACCAAAAACCTTTAACATTAATTGAAGCGGAACATCAACAACCTAATGCCAAATACAGTGATTTAATCAAATTTGAAGTGGGCGATAACTATCAGTATAAAACTTTGATAAAAGAAAAGTGGCAACAAACTCCAATCACTTTACCGTTAGAACAATTTAAACCGCTAGAAAACGACATCTACTTTTTTGTTATGGATAATAACGGAAAATTAATTCCATTAGAAAACGTCAAACAAGCGGTAGAACAACCAAACTATATACGTGTGGAAAAAGAGCTGGGTAAGATAATTTCGATAGTTAAAAAAACACGAATTTATAAAGTATTAAATGAGTTTGAATATCAAGATAATAGTTTGAAAAGTAGTAAATTTAAATTACTAGAAAGCACAATGTTACCAAACTTAGTCATTGAAACAAAATGGGAAAATTATTTGCCCAAATACCAAGTGATTAAAGATAATCAAGGAATAACGGTAAGAACAATTACAGTTATCAATCCAATAGATTTTCATGCTATTTTTGAAGAATTTAACTCAAATGGAATAAAAACCAATCGTATTGAAATAAATAAGAATAATAATCCTGACATAATAAACCAATATCTAGACGAAAAAGGACAACTGATTAAAACAACGGATGATTATCCCGAAAAAGATTCAGTCTACGATAAAATTTATAAAGAACCTTTCTATCCTATTTTTATAGATCAGCTGGAATATCAACTTTTTAAGCTTTATCAAAGAGAGTTAGAAAATGATTAATCCCAATCATGTCTACGGTAAATAATACAGTAACAAATTAGTGTAATTAATTTAAGTTATGTTTTTTTGGATAATTAGTACTGAAGTATAAAGGCATTACCATGTATAGCTTTAGGCAAAACCAATGCACAAGGTAAAGCGCAAATTATAACATCAGGATATGAAGAAGATAACGTTATTTTTAAATATAAATAATTAATGGAGAAAATATTTATGAGTGATTGGGGCGACTTAGGTACTGATATTATGGGGAATACTGTTCCTTATGATCCTAATAATCCTTGTACTTCGTATAAATATGTAAAAGCAGGTTATAGAGAACTTGATTGGATTCGGATATGTAGAATTCCATTAGCTTTTTTTGGGAAAAATGGTGCTTTTCCTGGTCATTATTGGATTGAAATTATCCATGATGATGAAGATATTATTGATAAACATATAAAGGTAGCTAGAGAAGAATATAAAACCGAAGCAGAAATAATTAGTTTAGGAAATGTTAAATCTGCTAATGGTTTTAGAGAAAGTTATGGATGGTATCCTGTTGATTTCCCTGTGACAATAACTCCTAATGAAGACCCTAAGACAACCGCTAATGTTCCTATCAAATTGATTGAATTTAAAGAAGCTGGGACTTTAAATGGTGATTCAACGGTAAGGCGAAAAAAAGACGAATCTGAATTTCTTATTCATATAACACCACGAGAAGCTGGAAGGAAAACAATGAATAATAACTTATCTATTTATGCTTTTGATCCTCATCAATGTTCACGATTTCATAAAGGTGAAATAAAAATGATGTCACACCCTTATTTACTCCCCAATGATAACAGAACGAAAGAAGATATTATTAAAGAAATTAGAGAATTTGCAAACTCATTTTACGATGAATATTCAAAAGAATGGAGTTGGTATAATGATGGCTATAATGAAGTCAATTGTCACACCTTTCTATTTTTATTATTAGGTCATGTTGGTTTAGCTGATCCAATTATTGCTGAAGATAAAGATAAACATTTTCGTAAATATTTTGAAAATATCAAAAAAAGGAAAAAAGAAAAACCTATTTATTTTCAAGTATTAACCAAGTTAGAGGATATTTCGAAAAAAATCAAAGAAAATTATGAGTATAAAGTTACTTGTTAAGTATGAAAAATAATGGCGTTACTGATGAGAAAAAAATTTCTAAAATTAATTTACCTTTTTATTTTATTACCAAATGTATTTTATTCGACTTTAGGACTAACAATGCAAAAAGAAAATTTATCCGATGATATCATCATTAACCAATTAAAAGCACAAGGAATTAAGCCCCATATCACTTATATTCACTCTGACTATAATTATAGTAAATATAAAAATTTTCCAACACAACCATTTATCACTTTGGCTGAAGCAGAAAAAATAAACCCCAACTCTCCTGATAATATAATTCAAATTATTGAATTGGATGATAATTATCAATATAAAAGTATTCTCGAAAAAGACAGAGATTTGATTGATATTTTATTTCCCATTGCCATGTTTGATGATTATCCAGATGGTGAACACTTTTTTACCTTGGACGAAAAGTATCAACTTCATCACTTAAACTCGGCTGAAGAAGCATTAGCACAAGACTGTTATCTCAAGGTAATCATCCAACAAGGTAAAGTGATAAAAATGCAAAAACGTCCTTTAACGTATATTAATAAAAATATCTTTACATATTGGCCAAATGGTAATATACAAACAGATATTAGTGAAAAACTCGATTTAAATAATAAGCCACTTGTTCGCTACGAAATTGAAAATGATCAAACTGGCAAGCGAATTAAAATGTTAAAACATAACCTAGTGACAAATTATAAAGCGGTTATGACTTATTTATATACAAACGATGTTTATTCAATAATGGATATTTTTAATGAAAAGGGGGTTAAGGTTAATCATACCATTATCCATGATAAAACAGGTAATGTTGAAAGCCAATATTTAGATGAATCAGGCAATATTGTAAAAACCACAAATTCTGAACCAGAAATTTTCTATGATCAGGATTTACCTCAACCCGCTATTTATCAATCTATTCCTATGGATTTTAAAAGGGCACATCATTTCCATATAAGTAATTTCATTCAACAAATGGCATTTAATAAAGATACCACACTAGCAGATCAAGAAGCCATCACTCGAGCCAAATTTTTAGGTATAAAACCGAACAGTAGTTATTACCACCCAACTCCATTTCCAAAATGGGCGGAAGAACGTTATAAAAATTACCCACATCAATTTGCAATGAGCTTATCTGAAGCTGAATTTCAGTATCCTAAAGAAGAGTATGTTGACTTAGTCAAAGTAACTGTGGGCGATAATTATCAATATCAAACAATTTCAATGGAAAAATGGCAACAAGTTCCGTTATCACTGCCTATAGAACAATTTAAATCGTTAGAAAATGGTTCCTATTTTTTTAGCCTAGATGATAAAGGTCAATTAATCCCATTAGATGGCATTGAACAAGCTATTTTGTTGCCTAGGTACGTTCGAGTAGAAAAAGTAATGGGGAAAATTGATTCAATACTACAAAAAACGAGGATACAAAAGACGTTACAGCAGTATGAATATAGTGATAGCAATCAAATGTATAAACAGATTTTGAAAGTATTAGAAAGCCCTGTTATGCCATCAATAACCATTGAAACGATCTATGATGATATTGGTTTATATGCAGTGTCGCAAACAATCAAAGATAATGAAAATAGAAAAATCGCAGTTTTTAGTAAAGTTCAGAAAGATAGGATTTATGGCGTAATAGAACGTTTTACCCCTGATGGTGTAAAAACCAATCATATTATTCGATATTACGGTAATGATGTTGAGAATCAATATCTGGATAATGAAGGCAATATCAAATTTACAACAAGGGATATTAAAAATAAAAATAATCCTCAACTTTACGATATGTTACCAGTTTATTCTGATGAATTTATTGGTCTAATGTTCAACAAATTTTTAGATAATAAATGAGTATCAATAAAAGATTAACAGCCATTTATTTTTGCAAAATGTGAGGTATTATTTTTGACTATTATTTAGAACAAAGGTAAACAAATAATAAAGCTCAGAAATATATGTAATATATTTATAAGGAGTAAAAATGGGTTTTGAGACTTGGACGCCACCTCCTGGTTGGGTTGATGTAGTTGGAAGAACGGTTTCTGATTCACAAGATAATCTACGCAAACAAATTGTTATAGCTGGCCTTAAAGAGTTAACACGGATCCGAATTTGTCACCTTCCAACCCTAATACTTGGTGGACGTATAGAATGGGATACAGAAACAGCACCTGGCCACTATTGGATTGAAATAATTAATGATTTAAGCAAAATGGATGGCAGCGAAGGATTTATTGAAAGTTATGGGTGGTATCCAAAAGAACCCGCAACTTTCTTAAAAAATTTTACCGCTGATGGCTGTTTAAATAATGATTGTAAATATTTTCGGGATAAGGATAGAAAAGGCGAAGGAGAAGGAGAGCCTAATGAAGCAGGCAGAGCAATCATTAAAGAAGAAGATAAAATTTATTCTTTATATCCTTTTGATCCCCATCATAATGGAAGATATACTATCCCTAATAGTGATAAAGGTGAAGTTAATCATCCTTATCTTTTTGTCAATGATCCTCGAACCGAAGAAGACGTCATTGAAGAGATAAGAAACTTTGCAATAAGTCATATTTCTGAAGAAGAAAATAAAGCAGTAAAAAAATGGTCTTATGCATTTGAGCGTTACACAGAATATAACTGTCATACTTTTCTATTTAATTTATTATATGAGGCAAATTTGGCAGATAGATATATTTTAAAAGATGTACATTTTATGAGGTTTTTAGCCTCAGCTAGTGATTACAAAGATGAATATCGATATACTACTGATTATCATGGACATGTAATTAAATTAAAAAACCCAGAAAGTATCAGAAAACAAGCTAATGAAATTTATAAAAAAATGAAGCAAGTTAATGATAATGCAAAAAAATTAGCTGATATACTGAAAGCGTAATATATAAAAAATAATATCTATGAAAAAAAAATTAACATTAACCTTAATAATGATGCCATTATTAATCTATGTATTAGGAGCAATTATGACTGGCTTAATCAATCCATTAGATGTTGCTAAATGCATTAAAGTTCGCACAATGGGGATTAAACCTCACGTGCCTTATTATGGCTCGACCAGAATAATACTTAATCATTACCGAATGCCTACCAATTATCCTGATTTTGCCCCAATTTCCCTTGAAGAAGCTGAAAATGCGCCCTATCGCGTTCAATCTCCGTTTAGTACTAAACTTAAAATCAATGAAGTTGGTGATAATTATCAATTTAAAGAGCGTTGGAGTTATAAACGTAAACCACAATATATTTTACTTAATGAGCGGCAATTAAACAGTTTAAAAGATCTTGAAAATGGCTCTCACTTTTTTATTTTAGATACGCATTTACAACTGCAACCGATCACCATTGAACAAGCAATTACATTACCCAATTATATTAAAGTAACAAGAGAAATGGGCAAAATTATTGCTATTGAAAAAAAACCTTTGCTTTCGATTTGTAAATGGGAATATGGTTACTGGCCCCATAGCGCTAATATGCGTTATTTAAGATTTTTTATCTATGCAATAGATAAAAAAACACTATTACAATCTCTTTATGTGGAATATGACGAAGAAGGTAATGATTTAATGGCCATAAGAAAAGATCAAAATAATAAACTAATAAGTGTGGAAAAATATTATCCCAAAGGAAGTCAATATTATTCTGAAACTACGTTATTTAATGAACAAGGTGATAAAACAGCTATCTTTTATACCCCTAGTTCTGGGAACAGCAAAATTGTTCATCTTGATAAACAAGGAAATATAACTGACGTAACATATGGCAGTGTTCCATATCATAGAATTCCTGATTTCCCTGAGGAAGAACGCTATAAAAATCTTACAATTGATACTAGTAAAGAGTACAAAGCCGTTGATAGATTAGAATCTGAAAAATAGATTTTTGACTAAATTTTAGAAATTATATGTGCTATTTTTTAATAAATTATCAAAGTCAAAGGAAATAAAATCATGAAAGGGGTAATTAGATTAGGCGATTTAACTAACCACGGAGGTAAAGTTATTTCTGCTTCATCAAAACTTGTCGTATTTAATAAAGGTGTTGCGCGTGTTGGTGATATGGTCAGTTGCCCAATAAAAAATCATGGTGTTAATCCTATAATTGAAGGAGATCCTCAATTTATAGAAAACGGTAAACAAGTTGCTTTTCATGGACATAGATCAGCATGTGGCTGTACACTAATTTCATCACTAACTAATTTTGGTAAAAATAATTAATGGCTATCGATTTAACTTTACTTCCAAAACCAATAGTTCTAAAAAAAGGGCTGTCTCGCCTATTTTGGTTTATTGCTTTAATTGTATTTATTGCTATTGGCTTATTTTTTACCTGCATGAAGCAACTCAATAGTAATTTAACACAAAAGCATCTAATGATTGGTATTACTTTTTCAGTCTTAAGTTGGTTGATATTATTATCCATATGGTTTTTTATTCAAGGGTGTAAAAAAAAATATGCTGAAATTTGGAATCAATTAAGAGAAGAACGGAAACAACAGCTCATTGAGTATGGTCAAAGACCATTATATGCTATTTTCCATCACTTGTTATCTGAATTTGGTGATGATAATCATGCGCAGGCGCTTGTAGGCGGTCTAATGTCACTTGAAACGAGAACGACTAACTTGTCAAATCATTATGAAAATCCAATGTTTTATTCAAAATTTCTATTTAATGATTTAAAATCAGACGATTTTAATCAAAAACTAGATAACTTATTTGATAAGTTGCATAAGACTTTATCAATTTTAAACGATAACGCTTTTAATGGCGTTCAAAAACATATTCGCTTATTTATTGATGTCCCCATATTAACCGAAGATATAAAAAAAATTTGGGAGCATAAACTCGGGAAAACAAACTTATTTGATTCTTGGCAGGTTATTGATGCAAAACAGAGTACTATTTTTTTAGATGACTGGTTAGATGATTTTGCAAATGATGATTATTTATTATGTTGTATTAGTTTGTATTTATTTGAAAAACCTGCAGCGTATAGTGCTGAGGCTATGACAAGTATGATTTTTTTAGGTAAAAATCTTATTAATAAACAAAATACTATTCAATATATACAAAAAAGCAAATCGGTGGTAGTTGCCTTGCATCGAACAGAAGAAGGTGAAAAACTTGAGCATGTTCTTGAGCACGCTGAATTATGGGGAAAATTAGACAATGATGAAAATAATAAAACTCAGTTAGGTGCTATTTGGCTATCGCAATTATCACCAGAAACTAACGTCAATGTTTTAACACGATATATTGATAAGCGGTGTTCAATTAAAAATATTTATAATGTTGATTCAGCATTCGGTAAATCCGGAGATTGTGATTATTGGGTTGCATTAGCTTTTGCTATCGAATATGCCTCTCAGATTGACAATAAACAAATGGTTATTGGTGAAAAAAATACATGTTTTAATGCCACCATTTTAGATAAAATAAAATTTGAGATAAAAAAGGACACATAATGGAAAGACTGATGCTTGGTTAGACTTTTATTTGTTATATTGTAGCAATTTGTTGTGTAGTATTTGTTTGGCTTTCAGATAATACACAGCTACTGACTGCACGCATAAAAGTGGAGTATTCTTTCAAAATATTATTTGTAAGTATGTTATTTAGCTTATTTGCCATCGTAATAAAATTGATTATTAATTTTATCGTTAAAGATATATTTAAAGGCGAAGAAGGAAACTATTTTGTGAAAAAACTAAAATAAAAATTTTTTATGTCAACAAAACCCCATATAAATGCCTAAGTGCTATCCCTATTAAAATAAATTTAATTACAAAACGTAATTATTTGCATTCAGTAAAGTATATAGGGATTCGTTAACTTTTTAGTTAAAAAGCAACAATTCCTAATACAACTTTTTTGTATTGGCTGGGGTACCAGGATTCGAACCTGGGCGTGGCGGGATCAAAACCCGCTGCCTTACCGCTTGGCTATACCCCACTATAGAAAGTGAAAATCACCTTTGATACGAGCTGTGAGATTCGAACTCGCACACATTTCTAAGCTAGACCTTGAATCTAGTGCGTCCACCAATTCCATTATGCTCACATAAAAATAGTGAATAATTAATACACCAAACATTGATACAAATCAAAGGATGAAATACCAAAATTATGCATATTGGAATGGCTGGGGTACCAGGATTCGAACCTGGGCGTGGCGGGATCAAAACCCGCTGCCTTACCGCTTGGCTATACCCCAATAAAGGATAGATATTAAGATTAAATGGTGCGGGTGGAGAGACTTGAACTCACACGCCTTGCGGCGCCAGAACCTAAATCTGGTGCGTCTACCAATTTCGCCACACCCGCACTGAACACTTTCGGTAAAAGTACTACCTAATCTTAATGGTGGCTACGACGGGATTCGAACCTGTGACCCCATCATTATGAGTGATGTGCTCTAACCAGCTGAGCTACGTAGCCATTTATTCGCAACGTCGTAAGCAACACTGCGAGGCGCATTATGCTTGTGTTACGCCAAATCGTCAACCCTTTTTTTAAGATATTTTGAAAAAAAGTGATGATTGATTAAGATGCAATCAAATCCAGTTTAATAACGCTTCAATTCTCCTTTTTTGTAACTCAACATGGATTTGTTTTCCTGTATAACCTTCCGCAATAATGTGTTGTACATTGACATTATTGGCAATTTTATAAGCTTCTTTCAAGTAATTTGCTTGTGCAAATGATGTTGTTTTGACAAACGCTTCGCTTGCAATAATTAATTGTTCAAGGTGCAAAGGATTGCGCCATACATCTATACTATTTAGTAAAGAAACAATTTGCTCAGCAGATAGTGTCTGCACTCGCTCAAAATCGCTATGATATTGTTGAACCATCATGGCAATTTTAGTGTAGTTGTTTGGCGCTTTAATTTTTCTACATAACGCTTCGACTGCTGACTTGTTAGCTAACAGAGCACACAGCACGGCGAAACGGATAGTTAAATCGTCAGTTAACAAAGTAGATTTTTTTAGTGCATCAATAATATTGGTTGATAAGTCTAATGATGGAAACAGTAACGTAAGCGCTCCACATTGCTCTAACACTTGAAAATAGATTTGAGGATTTGAAGTGGACAATGCCTTTTCTGTTTCTTTCCATACTCGCTCTGGTGTTAGATAACTAACCTCACCGTCTGATACCATTTGTTTCATTAATGCTAGCGTTTGTGGCGCGACAGTAAAATCCAATTGCTGAAAACGGGCAGCAAAACGTGCCACACGCAATATACGTAGTGGATCTTCTCGAAAGGCAGGTGAGACATGGCGCAAAATTTTATGATTAATATCATCAACACCATGATAAGGATCGACGATATTACCATTTTCATCCATGGCAATGGCGTTAATGGTTAAATCACGGCGAATCAGATCTTGTTCTAATGTGATTTCTTTACCAAAATCGCAAATAAATCCTGTATAACCTTTACCTGATTTTCGCTCAGTGCGAGCCAATGCGTATTCTTCTTTTGTGTCGGGGTGCAAAAATACTGGGAAGTCTTTACCAACTTGTTGATACCCTAACGCCAAAAGCTCGTCTGGCGTAGCGCCAACAACAATCCAGTCATGGTCAGCAACGGGCAGATGCAATAATCTATCGCGTACACTTCCACCCACAAGATAGATTTTACTCACAATCACATCCAACGATCTTTTTTACGTCGGCTAGGTATAATTCTTGGCAATATAAGCCCTAAAATAAGACCACCGCCCGCAACAAGACCACCATAAGTAAACCAAGTTACAATAAGATCACGACGTTTATCATCCACTTGATTTAGCATTGATTCAATTTGTGCTCCCTGCTCTTTGACTTGTTGTTCTAAAGCTTGATTTCTATTTTGTAGTATTTCAATTGATTTTTCAGCCGATTGCAATTTTTGGACATAATCACTCACTAATTTTTGTTGATTAGCTTCGGCATTATCAATTTTATCTTGGTATTCTGCCAGTTTTGCTTCTAACGCAGGAAAGCGTTCTTTATAGCTAGGCTGCTCATTTAGTTTACTCGTTTCAATCCAAGCAGCATTGCCATTATTAAGTTGAATGCGGGTATATTTACCATCCGCACTTTTTTCAAGTTCAACAACTTTTTCACCAGCTTTAGCAGAGTTAGAATACGCATATTGCGAGCCTGGGCCACGTCGCAAATAGATATCAACATTATCAGTCACATATTTGTCTATAGCATAACCATCACACGAAATGGCAAAAAGCGAAATTAGCCCAATAATATTTTGTTTTTTCATTATATTACCAATAATTACCCTTAAATAATCACATAATAACATAAAAAAATGGCAATTCGCATATTGATCTTATAATAAATGGTTTTAAAGCTTGAAATAGAATTAAGCAACTTATGGGTGAAATCGTTTACACTTTATGGGATATTAATTACCGTAGGGATTATTCACGTTATTTACACCCTAAATTAGTCACCACCCGTTATCCATCACTGACAATAGCAAAACTGGCTGCAAAATTATTAAAGCTTGCTAAAGAAGAAAATATTCCACCAAATTTAATGAATGTCTATATACCAATCTTAACTAAGCGTTATTCAGTAAACAGGATTAATTAATAATATTTACTGAATAACGTAGGTAAACATCAACAAAGTATTCATTTTACATCTAAACTAAGTAAGGTAAGTGGTATTACCTTACACCTATAATATAGTTTAGATATTATATTTATGAATTTGCACTTAAAACCAAACTTCTGTTTGTACACCAAAACTAATTTGATGATCTTTACCATTAAAATCAAATTGACTAATATCATTTTGTAACGCTTCTATATAAGAAACATAAAAACGAATATCAGGTCTTGAAGACAAAATACTTTTTCCAACTTTGAATGAATGATAAAGTGTTGTTTTGTAGCCCTCTTCAACATAAGTTTTACTTTTGACTTTATTCTTTTGCCTAAAGTAACCTAGTTCAATACCGCTTTGATTATAAGTATCCCATATATAAGCAGGTCTTATTGCTGATTTAAAACTCGTAAAATCGGTATGAGCAAGATGAAGATCATAAGAATAAACATCATTGCCCGAAGTTAACGCCAAAGCATGAGCAACAATAATATCATCACTTAAATAGGCTTCACCTTCTGATACAAAGCGATAAACTTTACCGCCAGTATGCGTTCCAATATAGTCATTATCCGAATTACTGGCAAACTCTGGATTATTAGTATTAATGTTAGCTAACTGTGAAGCTACAGAATTGGTTGCTGTCTGTAATGTAAACTGATTAAATCCACCAAAAAACTGATTTTGTCGCAAAACAAAGCTACCAAGCCAAGCATTTTTAACAGATACATTATCTTGGATTTTAGATTTATTTGGCGCTGAATAACGCGCATTCACACCAAGCGTTGCATCTTTCCATAATGGAATATCGCGATAGCGGATTTCTATTTCGTTTAAATCAACTTCTTCTTTTTTATACTGGGTAATTTTATTTCCATTACCATCATCTTTAATGACATCTTGTTTATTTTTTACATTTACATCTGCTCTAACTAAAGCTAAATCAAGAGTACCAATTCCGAATTTAAGATTTTCAACACCAACTCCCCCGCCTGCTGGCGTTTTTTGCGTTTTCCAATCAAGCATTTGTATTTCATTATAAGGTAAAGAGTGTTTACCAACCCATAATTTCGCATCAGGAAAACGCGGTACAAAACCTTTAGTTTCTAGATAGATATCTGAAAATTGCATAAGATTATCATCTTGAGTATTAAATAAACCCGCAGCTTTATTGGTCGCCACGTTTCCATCAATCATAACAATTGCATCAACTCTTCTGCCCTCTTGATCATAGACTTTTTGCTTAAAGATAAGATCATACCAACCACCATATTCATTACCAAATCGACCTAATGCACCTTCAGCATAATTTTTAGGTTTGCCATTACTTGAAGTTGACCAACCACCACGGAAGTAGCCGTTATAAGAAAATCCAATTTCATCTTTAATATAGTCTTTAAATTCAGCTAAAGTAAATGATGTCTTTTCTGGAGCGCTTTCACCTTGTCTGGTTTCGGCTTTTGGTGTGTTAATAAGTACAATTTGTTGATTATTAATTGTTTGTACTGCATTAACAGGCGCCTGTTGCTTTGTAATTGTTGCTTTTTGACTATTTTTAAGCGCTTTTTTCTGATTATTGATAACAATTTGTTGTTTTTGAAGATGATTATTTAGTTGAGCAAGCTGTTTATTAGACTCTATTACTTGCTTTTTCAAATCATTAGACTCTTGACTAAGTGCTAATAATTTTTGCTCTAATAACGCAATTCTTGCTTCTAACTCATCTTGAGTTGCTGCCAAAGCATTTGGTAAATAACATAACCCCAGCATAGTCATTAAAACAATTCGTTTTGGCTTGCTTTTACATACTATTTTTTTTGAAATTTTCATTTTTCCCCCTATTCATTATTTTAAAAATAGATAAATATTTTTTAAATTTGAGACAAAAAAAAACCTAAAGAATAGTTATAACTATTCTTTAGGTTTTGCCCGCTATAATTCGGTAACAATCCAATACCTTTTAATAGGTAATTTCAATATAACTAATAAAAACGACTATTCAAAAACTAAATACTAATATTGTGATTGATATCACATTAAAAATTGTCATTTTATATACAACATCAGCCAATAGAATAGCCAATCTTTAAATCAACTAAAAACGATAAAAGGTATACTTAATAGCATGTATACGATTACATAAATGTTAGTCAGGCCGCTATTTTTAATCACATATAGCTTATAATTGATAAAAATCAATAAAGATATTTGTATCAGTATTACATAGTAAACCGAATACGTTGGGGGGAAATATATGAACACTGATCTAAATGAGATTATAAATAGGCATGAGTGGAATAATTTATCCGTTTTAAGCCTCAACCGATTTGCCAAAAAAATTTCACAGTTAGGGAAGTAAGTAAGATACTAAAAAATGTTTATTTAGAAGCAATATTATCGTGAAACAGAGATTGTTTTTGATCGGTTTTAGTATATCTCTTTTTTATCTAATTGTATCCATTCTTTAACCGCTGTCACGAGGATTTGAAAATAATAAGCAATAAAACCATATTTGTCATGAATATTAACATAATGATTAATAACTTATTTTTTAGTCGAATAAATATTTTGTTATCATAATTGGTTTTCTGATCGCCGATTAAAAATATTCAACTGTTAGAAAGCCGTTCATGTTAATTAAAACAACTAATTAGATAAAAAATAAGGCACTCATTATTTGTGCCTTATTTTTAGTTATTTAATCTATTTTCAACACTGAAAGTTTTAACGGCTTATAGCTCATTTAACACTTCCCCCTCAAATAGCTTATCAAGCTCTTCGATAAACGCTTGCTCAGGTAGATGGTAAAAGATGCCATGCTCTGGCATACCACGCAAAAAGAGATAGTAAACACCCCCAAAATGGGTTTGATATTGGTAATTGGTTAAACGACCTTTTAAAAAGCGATGCAAGGCTAAACAGTAAAGTTGGTATTGTAGGTCGTAGCGATGTTCACACATCACTTTTTCTAGTGCTTCTTGATTATAAGAATCAACGCATTCACCTAACCAATTTGATTTATAATCAACCACATAATATTTCCCTTCAAATTTAAACACTAAATCAATAAATCCCCTTAGCATGCCTTTTACCGAATCAAAATCTAATTTAGGGCATAATCTTGATAAACGATCATATTGTTTGCAAAGATTATCTAATTGCTGGCTAGTTACGGTTTTTCGTATAGGAAGATAAAATTGTAATTCGTTAATATGTTGCCCCATTAACACTTGCGATAATATTAAATTTGGAGCATGCAGTTGTGTAGTCAATACTTGTTGCATCCAATTCGTTACTACACCACTCCATGCTGGCTCTAAATTGAGTTTTTTTACCATTTGATTACATAATTCATCAAGGTTATCTGGTGTGATCTCTTCCATAATGCTGTGCATTAATGTACCCACATATGTCCCTTTCGGAAAGTGGTGGATATCATATTGTATATCGGTTGACGGAGCATTAGCAGGTTCAAGTTGGAGCTCATCCCAATCATTAATAATATCGGGATTGTAAGTCAATATGGCATGATTATGTTTTTGTAATTCAGTATAACTTGTGACTCGCCAACTGCTTGATAGCTTACGCGAAAACTCATTCGCCGATAATGATTGGCTTGGTAAAATTTGAGAAATATACTGTTCGTTTTCTATCGGTAATTGTACTTCAACTAAATTGGCCATATTGGCAATTGATCTAAGTTCATTTTTTAATAAATGATTAATCGCTGATTGACTTTTCTTCAACGACGCAAGCCCAATACTGCAATGATAAACCGATCGGGTCATTGCTACATATAATAACCGCAAATCTTCAGCAAGGCGTTCATTTTCTATCTGTTGTTTAATCTCGTCGGTCAGTAACCATGCATAGGTTGTTTGATAGTCATTGTCTTTATCATGATAAAATTGACTATCCGCCTCACGATACATCGAAATAAATGGCAACCAAACAATTGGGAATTCTAGCCCCTTGGATTTATGAATAGTAATTATTTTGACAAGGTTTTCGTCACTTTCAAGGCGTTGCTGGTGATTTTCTAAATTAGGATCGGGGCTAACTATTTGTTTTGTCAACCAACGAATTAACGCATGCGGACTATCTAATTCATTTGATGCTTCTTGGAGTAACTCGCCTAAATGCATTAAATTGGTTAACGTTCGTTCACCATCTTGGCGAGCTAATATGTTTTCAGCTAAATGACGTTTTTTCATCATTCGGCGTAACATCACTAATACACCATAATATTGCCAAATTGCTTGGTATTGTTTGAATTCTTCAACTAAACTTTCCCATCTGTCTTGATCGTCAGTGATTTGTTCAAGTTCAGTCATGCTTTGCCCTAATAATGATGTCATTAATGCTAGCCTTAATGTTGTTTCGTTTTCAGGCATTAAGACGGCTTGCAATAAACTCAATACATCATTGGCCTCAATTGAAGAAAAAACACTACTATTATTTGATAAATAGACGCTTTTAACACCGTAATTGGACAATTTTTGTTGAATAATTTCGGCTTCACGCCCTGTGCGCACTAAGATCGCAATATCAGCTGTAGTTACAGGACGTTGTTTTTCTTCATTATCAATTAATATTGAAGAATTAGACAATAAAGACACAATTTGATTAGCACAACAACTTGCTATATGTTCTTGATAATCTGTATTGGTTGCAATGCCATCAGGCAGTAAATAAGCTGTGAGTGCGGCAACTTCTTGGTTATTCACTTGCAAAGACTTTTGTTGATTCCTTTTTGCCGCATCCATGGGTAAAAACGGAATATCTTCAAATATAAATGGATTATTACAATTAGCGAACAATTGATTAACCGCTTTAACCATCGAAACCGATGAACGATGGTTGACATCCATAGTAAAATAATTTTCTCCAGTCGATTGTTTAGCTTTTAAATAAGTGAATATATCAGCGCCCCGAAAGCTGTAAATCGCTTGCTTGGGATCGCCAATAAAGAGTAAACCTCGATCTGGCTGTTGGTTATCATAAATACGGTCAAAAATTTGATACTGCGTGGGATCGGTATCTTGAAATTCATCAATCAAAGCAACGCGGTATTTTGATGCTATAGATTGCGCTAATCGTTTACCTGTTTTTGCTTGTAACGCGCGATTAAGTTGCCCAATAAGATCATCAAAGCTCATTTCACCATGTTTGAGCTTTTCGTCATAAAGCCCTTTTTGAATCACGCTAACAATATCCATTAAGATTTGGCTACGCAAGTCCAACGACTGTGTATATAAATCGTCAATTTGTTCAAAAACAAAATGACATGGCGCATTCTTTCCTTCTTTTGTCTTTTCGATTAATACCGATTGCTTAAATTTTTTAAGTTCATCTGGTAATTCAAACGTTTGAGTTGCGCTATTAGCCCATGCTGATACTTTAATGACCCAATTGGGTAAATGTCGGCTATTATAAGATTGTTTGCTGACACCTGATTGAGTAATGATATTGACTAATTCATCAGATAAATCTAACCAAGACTTTTTAACATTTTCAATTATTTCATAATTTTTTAGATAAAACGCCTTAATTGTTGTACCGATATCTGGATTTAGTTTGTTAGTATTGTTAAGATTTAAACCTAAATAAGGTGTGATATCTTTTAATAATGCGGCTGGATCTTGCCATGTAGCAAGTACCAAATAAGCAAGCTGTTTATCAAGTGGCGTAAAATAGTGACGCCAAAACTCTTGTGTTACCCTTAATTTCAGTTGAGATTCATCAGAAATTAACTTTTGTTCAAATAAAACACCTGACTCAAACGCATGGCTAGTTAATATACGCTGACAAAAACTATGAATAGTATAAATTGCCGCGTCATCCATTGATTGTTGAGCTACAGTAAGTTGTTGTATTGCTAATTTGTGATCATCAATTAACTCAATGAGTTGCTGATAAATCGGATCTTTATGCTGCTGTTGTTGTAGTCCAATTCGTAATTCTTGAATATTTTGTCTTATCCGTGAACGTAGCTCTTGAGTTGCAGCTTTAGTAAAAGTAACAACCAAAATTTCATTAACGTCTAAAGGTCTTGGATAACTATTTTGACCAATACCAAGCAATAATCTTAAATAAATAAAGGCGAGCGAATAAGTTTTACCTGTTCCTGCCGATGCTTCAATTAAGGTTCGACCAGTTAAAGGTAAATCAAAAAGATTGAGTTTTTTTACTCTGCTTGATGAAACCATTCAAGCTTTCCTGCAGAATCTGGCAATAAATTAACACAACCAATTGCAGCAGTAGGAAACATAGGCGGAGAGACATGTGGACAAAGTTCATTAACTAAATATCCTACTAATGGCAAATGTGATACCACAATTACATTTTCAATCCCATCGGCTAACAATAATGTTAATACGTCAACAATATGAGATGGGCTACCACTAGGTACTAAAAATCGATTAGTTTCAACTTTGTCGACACGAACATGCGATGATAATTCTGTCAATGTTTGTTGTGCTCGTAGATAAGGACTCACTAAGCCAAAATCAAATTGATAATTTTGCTGTTTAAGCCATATTCCAGCTTGATTTGACTGAATAATACCATAATCTGTTAATGTTCTACTTGAATCTGATGAAGCAGAAAATCCTGCTTCACCATGTCTCATAATACAAACTTTCATCAATATTTAATTAACGTAATTTTAATTGGAAAATCATGGATTCTGCACCACAGCAAAAAGTGAATTTTACTGATAATTTAAAGCCATCATTAATTTTTTCAATATTACTCTCAATTTTGCAAGGCTCAGTTTCAACATCTTTGGCAGCTTGCGTTAATGATGCCAACTTTTGTTGAGCTTCAGATTCTGTCGCAAAAACACGCTCATATTCAGCGCTACAATCCTCGTTGTCAATTATTGTACCAACATCCACGCAACAACATGCTGCTGTTTCGTTTGCTTTACATTTGTTTAAAGAATCTGTCATGCTCTACACCTCTATTTACCAGTTGATATGGTCAATAGTATACTCTCAATCATAACTTAGGGCAAAGTGCTAACTCTGTTTTGTTTTAGTTTAGTTATTTATAATAACTCGATAACTAACCGCTTTAACAAATTTTGATTGAGTTTGTAAGTCATATATCAGAATTATTCGCGCTGTTTAGCGTAAGTTGAAAAACGACTGTATAACGCGTCTCCCAAACAAGCGATACGGCGCTTATATCATAAAAAAATCACCGTCACCGATTTGGCCAACTGCTTTATGATCAATCGTCCAACTATTTATCGCACTGAAAGACCTCATTAAACATTCAATAACATGACTCACATTGAATATTAAATACGAAAACAGATAGCATCATTTTCTAGGTGAGTTGTGTGCTCAATATCGGATATTCACCTTTTGGGTTATATTTTTTGTAAAAAATATTCAGGATTCTATACCGTTTCAGGATAAATTGAGGCTTTGCCATCTCTCATTTGTTCAAACGTGTGCTCGCATCGTATCCATTAGAAATTCACAAAACCAGCTAGCCCTAAAATAAATGGGTAAGTCAAAAGATAGAAAACGAAAAGTTTAAGCGATTGCAGGTAAAACGTTTTATGAGCTTTTTGAATGATTCATCATGAAGTGTAAACAACCCATTGTTTTCCTAGCTGTCATATAATTAGTTTTCTGAATAAATGTTGGCAGAATATAACAATAAACTACTTTGACAATAGTTGTGCAAATAAGATGGAATGAACAGACCTCTGCCAGACGGCAGAGGTTACATTATTAAAATTTAGGCGCTGAAGGACGACCACGTTTTTTAGCAAATCCTTTATCTGATGTTTCAGATTTGCTACCTTTACGACTTCGCTTAGATTCAGACATGGTGCCATTAACCAAACTCATTTTCATTGGCTGATTAAGAACTCTTACTTTTTCAAAGTGTTTTAACATGTCTTTTGGCATGCCTTTTGGTAATTCAACAGTTGAATAAGTATCATAAAGTTTAATATTACCAATATAACGGCTACTAATATCGGCCTCATTGGCAATTGCACCAACGATATGCCGCACTTCAACACCGTTTTCTTTACCAAGTTCGATACGATACATATCCATATCGCCCACATCGCGACGCTCACGACGTTTTGGTGTTTCGCGATTATCTCCTCGTAGACGGCGCTCACCACCACGGTTATCTCGATCACGAGTGTCACGAGATGGTTTAAATACCGGATCAGGTGGAAGAATCAGTGGACGTTCACCTTGCGCTAATTTGAGCAATGCAGTGGCAATTGTTTCAAGATCAGTACCACTTTCGGCTTGTATTTGCGCTAATAAATTTTGGTATTGATCTAAATCACTACTTTCTAACTGTTTTTGGACTTGCTCCGTAAATTTAGCTAAACGACGTTTTTCGAGCAACTCTTTAGATGGCAATCCAACTTCTGGTATTGGTTTTTTTATGGTATGTTCGATATTTTTAAGCAAGCGACGTTCACGACTATCAACGAATAAAATAGCACGACCTGCTCGGCCAGCTCGGCCAGTACGTCCGATACGGTGAACATAAGATTCTGAATCTAACGTAATATCATAATTGATAACTAAGCTGATGCGCTCAACATCTAAACCACGAGCCGCAACGTCTGTTGCAATTAAGATATCTAATCGACCATTACGTAAACGATCTAATGTTTGTTCACGCAGTTGTTGTGTCATATCGCCATTTAAAGCGGCACAACTAAAACCGTGTTTTTCAAGCACTTCTGCCACATCTAAAGTAGCCGATTTTGTTCGAACAAAAATAATCGCTGCATCAAAATCTTCAGCTTCTAAAAAGCGAACAATCGCTTCATTTTTACGCATACCTCGAACAAGCCAATAACTTTGGTCAATATCAGGCGCTGTTTGATTAGTACCTTTAATTTGAACTTCTTTTGGATTATGCATAAATCGTTTAGTAATACGACGAATTGGCGCTGGCATCGTTGCTGAAAATAATGCTGTTTGATGATTTTCGGGAATGGTTGCCATGATGCTTTCAACATCATCAATAAAGCCCATTCTTAACATTTCGTCAGCTTCATCAAGCACTAAACCTTTCAAATTAGAAAGATCTAATGTTTTACGATTTAAGTGATCAAGCAAACGCCCTGGTGTACCAACCACTATTTGTGGCCCTTGTTTTAACGCACGTAATTGCACGTCATAACGCTGCCCGCCATATAAAGCTAATACTTTTACACCTTTCATGTATTTTGAATATTCAGAACAAGCATCTGCAACTTGCATAGCTAGCTCGCGTGTTGGAGCTAGAACTAAAAGTTGTGGTGCTTTTAAGTTTGCATCAATATTCATTAAAAAAGGGATTGAAAATGCGGCAGTTTTACCACTACCAGTTTGCGCCATTCCCAATACGTCGTTACCTTCTAATAATAGAGGTATACATTCAGATTGAATAGGTGATGGTTTGCTAAAACCAAGATCATTTAATGCATTAAGGATATCCTCGGATAAACCAAGGTCAATAAAAGAAACGTCTTTTGTCATGTAAACTCGCTTATAAACTTTGAATATATAAGCTTGCTTAATTAGTTAGCAAAAAATTGATAATGATTAACTAATATCAATTAAGATTTCTCTTATTTTTGCTAAACAAAATAAAGAAAGCAGATATAAATTTATGCCAGCTCACTAAATTGAAAATTTACAACTCACCCCAATAACTAACTGCCGATATTGACTCAACAACTATTCGATATAGAAACAACTTAAATTTAAAGCTAATTAATGCTTATATAATCTAAGATAAAGTTATCTGCATGACAAATGTTGAGAATATATTATTTGGCAAATCAGAACTACGCTATAACAATATTTTCACTTTTAAAACTGGCATGACCCTTGTTACTTTTCTTCAAGTAACTTCATTTCATAGAGTGCCTGTTGATGTTCAACATAGTTATAAATATTATTGGCTAAAGCATATTTAAATAACATTTTGGCACGCTCGTTGTCACCTTTACTTTGATAATACTTACCTAAGTAAAAATAGACTTCACAAAGGCGCTCGGCTAACTGCCGATTATTTTCAGCACCTTGTTGAAGGTTCTGCATTAATTTAGACTCACTTATTTTGTCTAAATAAAATGCAATAATATTGCCACTATAAATCGTTTTATCATTAATCAGATCATAACGTTTTTGTAGCTCATTTTGGGCAGCTTTATTGTTGATCTCCTTCTCAATCAGATAAAGCCATAAAATCCTGATAGGTTCATTCACATCATATTGATAAAACTGCAATGCATCGCGCTCAGCAGCTTGATAATGCCCTGTACGATATAACGCAATTGCACGATTTAAGTAAGCATAAGCATAAGCAGGATCAAGCTCCAACGTTGTATTAAACGATGTTAAAGCTTCATCAAAATTACCTTCTCTGAGCGCATAAGTCCCTAAAAAATTATAAACATCAGGGATTTCTGGATTAAAATTTAACAAATACGAAAAATCGCTTTGTGCAAAGGCTTTAAAACCTAATGAATCGTAAACAATACCACGCTCAAAAATAAGTTGCATTCGCGTTACAGTATCAAGATCTTTTCGTGATAACTGTTGGCTGATCTGAGCAATTTTTAATTCGTCATCATATGAAACCTGCTCAGGAACAGCCAGCAAAGGCTGAGAGTGAGAACAACCCGACAAAAGAATAACAGCTAGCAAAAAGCAGTATACAGTCCTCAGGCTGAATAATTTCACTTTTACCCCCTAGTGAAGTGAATCACAGTTTTATTCTGCTGTCGGAGCAACGTCTACTGCCGACTCAACAGCATCTTTCATGCTTAAACGGATTCTACCTTGGCGATCAATTTCGAGTACTTTCACATTCACTTCTTGACCTAATTTTAAATAATCAGCCACTTTTTCGACTCGATGATCAGCAATTTGAGAAACATGAACAAGTCCTTCTTTCCCACCAATAACAGATACGAAAGCACCAAAATCAACGATTCTAGTAACTTTTCCTGTATAAATTTTACCAATTTCGACATCAGCAACTAAATTAGTAATGCGTGCCATGGCATCTTTCGCTTTATTGCCATCTGAAGCTGCAATCTTGACTGTACCATCGTCAGTAATTTCAATAGTAGTCCCTGTTTCTTCAGTTAAAGCGCGAATAGTTGCCCCACCTTTACCGATAATATCGCGGATTTTATCAGGATTAACATTCATCGTATAAATACGCGGTGCAAATTCCGAAATTTCTTGACGAGGTTTATTAATTGCTTGCTCCATTACACCTAAAATGTGTAAACGTGCACCTTTTGCTTGATTAAGCGCTACTTGCATAATTTCTTTAGTGATACCTTCAATTTTGATATCCATTTGTAATGCACTAACGCCTTCACGCGTACCTGCTACTTTAAAGTCCATATCACCAAGATGATCTTCATCACCAAGAATATCTGACAATACCACAAATTGATCGCCTTCTTTGACTAGGCCCATCGCAATACCAGCAACAGATGATTTAATTGGCACGCCAGCATCCATAAGCGCAAGTGAAGCACCACAAACAGAAGCCATTGAAGATGAACCATTTGATTCGGTAATTTCTGATACCACTCGGACAGTATATGGAAATTCTTCACGACTTGGCATTACTGCCGCAACGCCACGTTTAGCTAAGCGACCATGGCCGATTTCACGACGTTTTGGAGATCCAACCATACCTGTTTCGCCAACAGAATATGGAGGAAAATTGTAATGAAGTAAAAAACGTTCAGTATATTCACCCGTTAGTTCATCAATGATTTGTGCATCACGTTCTGTACCTAATGTTGCCGTGACTAATGCTTGGGTTTCGCCACGTGTAAACAGTGCACTACCATGTGTTCTTGGTAAAACACCCGTACGGATATCAAGTGCACGAATCATATCTTTTTCGCGACCATCAATACGAGGTTCACCCGCAATAACACGTTTACGAACAATTTGGCTTTCTAAATCGACGATAATATTAAGCACTTCGTTTTCATCAACTTCTTCATTTTGTTCTTTTAGTGCGGCTAATACTTCTTCTTTGATTAAATCGATTTGAGCATAACGTGCTTGTTTTTCGGTTATACGATAAGCTTCACCTAAACGTTCTTTAGCGAGTTCAACAATGGCATTATATAGCACTTCGTTTTTAGCCGGTGCAACCCAATCCCATTTTTCGCAATTGGCTTTTTTTGCAAATTCATTAATATTATCAATAACAACTTGTTGTTGTTCATGACCAAATACCACCGCTGCTAACATTTGATCTTCAGTAAGTAAATCAGCTTCAGATTCAACCATTAATACTGCACTTTTAGTTCCAGCAACTACTAAATCTAAACGACTTGTAGCCAGTTCTTTTACAGATGGATTTAAGACAAATTCATCATTAATAAAGCCTACACGCGCAGCACCGATAGGGCCATGGAATGGCACTCCTGATAAGCAAAGCGCAGCAGAAGCGCCAATCATAGCAACTAAGTCTGGGCTCACATCAGGATTTACTGAAACAACGGTTGCAATAATTTGGATTTCATTAACAAATCCTTCAGGGAATAATGGGCGAAGTGGACGGTCAATCAAACGTGCAATTAAGGTTTCGCCTTCACTTGGACGACCTTCTCGTTTAAAAAAACCACCGGGAATACGCCCTGCTGCATAGGTACGTTCTTGGTAATTAACTGTTAGCGGGAAGAAGTCTTGACCTTCTTTCACTTTTTTATTGGCAACAACGGTAACAAATACGGCGGTATCATCCATATTAACCATAACCGCAGCAGTTGCTTGACGAGCCATAATACCTGTTTCTAAAGTAACAGTATGACGACCATATTGGAATTTTTGATGAGTCGGATTAAACAAAATAATGTCCTCTTGTTATTTATTATGTTGAAGTTTGATATTTCGACAGGAAGCAGCATTATGCTGCACTTATTGATACTCTCTTCAACAATGTGGGGGTAAATTCAACAAAAAGATTATTTCACTGTCACGACTAATGACAAATCTATAAATTATAGAGCTCTCATTAGTCGCGCGAAACATGAGATACAATCTTTACTTTGTTGGCTTACATAAAATATTAATTTTTTCGAGCTCTGTATTATATCAGAGTGTCAATTTTTCACAACGAAAAAGAGGCCTAAGCCTCTTTTCAAGTAGATGATGAATTAGCGACGTAAACCTAGCTTTTTAATTAATTGGCTATAACGTTCGATATCTTTACGACGTAAATAATCTAATAATTTACGACGGCTAGACACCATACGTAATAGACCGCGACGGCTATGGTGATCTTTTTTGTGCTCAGAAAAATGACCTTGTAAATCATTAATACGTGCAGTTAAAAGAGCAACTTGAACTTCAGTTGAACCTGTATCGTTAGTACCACGACCATATTCAGCAACGATTTTCGCTTTAGCTTCTACAGTTAGAGACATAATAAACCTCTTTAAATAAATATAAAATATAGAATGACCGATCTCTAATTCAGACATTCCTCAATATTCATATAGGAATATATGAACTGCGTAATTATACTGAAATTTGTTAAAATAGCAATTTGATTTACTTAGTTAACCACAGGATTTACTTAAGTTGAAAACCATATTCTTCTTGAATAAGTTTTTTTAATGCCT
The DNA here is from genome assembly GCF_013345045.1 of Gilliamella sp. ESL0250. NCBI lineage: Bacteria > Pseudomonadati > Pseudomonadota > Gammaproteobacteria > Orbales > Orbaceae > Gilliamella > Gilliamella sp. ESL0250. The sequence continues at coordinate 29,273 of NZ_JAAEDV010000010.1, forward strand.
CAATATAATTTTGGGCTGATAGACTCAATTGAGCTTTTTGTGATGTGATCCAACCAATTAGGATTTTTTCATCTACATCTAAAGGTATTGATAAAATATCAGAACCATTTAAATCCGTACTTAACACCCCTGTACTAATGGTATAACCATTAAGTCCATGCAATAGATTAAACAAAGTTGCCCTATCACTCACATGAATACTTTTTTTATGGTAAACCGTACTTAAAATCTCTTCTGAAAAATAAAACGAATTATACTCCCCCTGCTCGAAAGAGAGATAAGGATAATTCTCTAAATCATCTAACGTTAATGACTTCATTCCCGCTAATGGATGATGAGTACTAATAAATACATGAGGATGCGCTTCAAAAAGTGGATTAAAAGTCAATCGATGTTCTTTCAGTAGTCGCAAAATTACCTTTTGGTTAAAATCAGTCAGATATAAGATGCCAACTTCGCTGCGTAAATTGGCGACATCGGTGATAATATCATATGTTCTTGTTTCTCTGAGTGTAAATTCGTATTCATCCGTATGATTTTTTTTTATTAAATTAACAAAAGCATTGACCGCAAAAGCATAATGTTGGGTAGATATACTACATAGCTGCTTAGACGGTGCTTTTTTTGAATAGTGTTGTTCCAATAACTCAGCCTGATCTAAAACTTGTTTAGCATAACCTAAAAACTCAACACCATCGGTCGAAAGTGAAACGCCTTTGGAGGTACGTACAAAAATCTCAATACCAAATTCAGCTTCTAAATCTTTTACCGCCGTTGATAAACTCGGTTGTGTAATGTACAAATTTTTAGCTGCCTCATTAATTGAGCCTGAACGTGCAATTTCTAAAATATAACGTAGTTGTTGAAGTTTCATAATATCAGTTAATGTCTTAACACAAACTATCTTGCTTAACACAAATATATACTAAATCATATTTAAGTGAAGTAAATAATTGTTATCGTTTTTATACTCAAACACATACTTTCCTGAAAGTTTTTAACAACGATTTTGTTGTGCTATTGGAAAATAGTGATGAAAAATAAATATTAATGATTAAAATGGTGAGCAATTAAAAGAAGTTTTCGTAAATTAATTTTATACTCATAAGCGTTGAAACAGTAATTAGCATTGGTCTGATTAATTTGCGACCTTTAGCAATGACCATCTTAGCACCAAGTCTTGCACCTATAAATTGACCAACTAACATGATAAGTCCAATTGACCATATCACTTCGCCACCAACAATAAAAAACAGTAAACCGGCTAAATTTGAAGTGAAGTTTAATACTTTGGTATGTGCTGTTGCTTTAGTTAAATTAAAGCCAGCCAGTGTAATATAGGCTAACGCATAAAATGAACCCGCGCCTGGTCCAAAAAATCCATCATAAAAACCAATTGCCAAAGCTGGTATTAGTGCAAATTGGATAAGTGAAAAGCGACTTTTACGATCGTTTTCACCAATGGTTGGAGAAAGCAAGAAATAAAGTCCCACGCCAATGGTTAAAATAGGCAGTAATAGCTTTAGAAAATCAGCTTGGACATGCATAACCGACAATGTTCCAACTGCCGATCCAACAAAAGCAAACATGATTGAACACTTTTGCTGCTTTAAGTCGACCATTCGCTGACGAATAAAATATAAACTAGCAGAAAATGAACCACCGCAGCTTTGTAATTTATTAGTCGCCAAAGCACTGGCTGGCGGCAGTCCAACAGCAAGTAAAGCAGGCACAGTTAATAAACCACCACCACCTGCAATTGAATCAATAAAACCAGCTAAAATAGCAATAATAAACAGTAAGATAAGTATTTCACAACTCATAGCGAATTGACATCATTACATTGAGCTCGATAGCGAAGATAATGATCCATTAGCACTATAGCAACCATCGCTTCAGCGATGGGCACGGCTCGTATTCCTACACATGGATCATGTCGACCATGGGTCGATACTGCAACAGTTTCGCCATGGATATTAATTGATTGCCCTGCAATTTCAATGCTTGGTGTTGGCTTTAAGGCGATACTAGCTAATATCGTTTGTCCTGAGCTAATACCCCCTAAAATACCGCCAGCATGGTTAGATAAAAAACCTTGCTTAGTTATTTCATCTCGATTTTCACTGCCTCGTTTATTAACAACCGCATAACCATCACCAATTTCAACGCCTTTCACTGCATTAATACTCATTAACGCATGTGCAAGTTCAGCATCTAATTTGTCAAATACGGGTTCGCCAAGTCCTACAGGAACGTTTTCGGCAACAATACAGACTTTAGCACCAATTGAGTCACCCTCTTTTTTCAGTGTTCTGAGCAACTGATCAAGTGCCTCTAATTGGCTTTCGTCAGCGCAAAAAAATGGATTTTGTTCAACTTGTTGCCAATCTTTTAATTCACATTTTACATCGCCCATCTGAGCCAAATAACCACGAATGGTTATACCAAGCTTTTCTTGCAGATATTTTTTTGCAATCGCGCCAGCGGCAACACGCATGGCAGTTTCACGAGCAGAAGAACGACCGCCACCACGATAATCGCGTATGCCATATTTATTTTGATAAGTATAATCTGCATGGCTTGGTCTAAAGATATCTTTAATTTTGCTATAATCTTGAGAACGTTGATCAGTGTTTTCAATAAGTAATCCAATACTTGTACCTGTTGTCACACCCTCAAATACACCTGATAAGATTTTGACTCGATCGGCTTCTCGGCGTTGAGTAGTATAACGAGAAGATCCTGGCCTACGACGGTCAAGGTCATGTTGCATATCTGATTCAGTTAATGCAAGTCCTGGTGGAACGCCATCGACAATACACCCTAATGCTACGCCGTGTGATTCACCAAATGTGGATACTTTGAATAATTTTCCGATTGAGTTTCCAGCCATAATAAATTTATTCCAATTATTAAAGGTAGCTTATTTAAAACAGTAATGATATTGAATCAACTCTTCACGAGTGATCGCAAACACGCCCAGACCACCATGCTTAAATTCAATCCAATTAAATGGGACATCTGGATATTGTTGCTTTAGGCTAATCCAGCTATTGCCAACTTCACAGACTAATATGCCCGCAGGTGCTAAATAATCTATCGCATCTCGTAAAATTGTTTTTACCAAATCTAAACCATCAAAACCCGCCTCTAATGCTAATTTAGGTTCATATAAAAACTCATCTGGCAAATCACTCATATCTTCACTATCAACATAAGGTGGATTTGTGACAATGAGATCATATTGTTTTACAGGCACATCCTTAAATAGATCTGACAAAATAGGGGTAACTCGAAAATCCATTTCGTGCATTTCAATATTTGTTTGTGCAATATCTAATGCTTCTAATGAAATATCGGTGATATCAACTTGAGCATCAGCAAACTCATAAGCACAAGCAATACCAATACAACCACTGCCTGTGCACAAATCTAAAATATTTTTAGGCTCAGCAAATATTAGCTGTTCAAAATGGTTATTGATGAGTTCACCAATAGGAGAACGAGGAATTAATACGCGCTCATCAACGTAAAAAGAATGGCCACAAAACCAAGCTTGATTAGTTAAATAAGGGGTTGGCACACGATCTTTAATTCGTTTTTGAATAACATCAAAAAGTTGATTTTTTTCATCATTAGTTAGATGTGCAGAATAAAATTCTGTAGGAATAAACAACGATAGCCCTAATGTTGCTAAAATGAGTTGTTTAGATTCATCAATAGGATTATCCGTACCATGTCCTAAAAAGACATCTGATAGATTAAGTTGCGATGCTGTCCAGCGTATAAAGTCCTGAACTGTGCGTAAGTTTTCCATAATGACTCCAAATGCTTTAGGAGAGGAAGGCGTTATTTGTCATTCTAGGCGACTGCCTGCAATGGGGTTTTGCTAGAGTAATCTTGACAGTATGCTTCTAACAACAATGTTGAACCTAATGTTCCACCCTTTAATGACTAACTATTTATGGCGGTGAGGAAGGGATTCGAACCCTTGATACGTTGCCGTATACACACTTTCCAGGCGTGCTCCTTCAACCACTCGGACACCTCACCTAATTATTAGAACCTGCTTTTTCAAGCAGGCTGCATACTATAATGATCACAAGATAATTAATCAAGCTTTTTTAATTCATACAAACAATAATACCAAATGTGGCTAAAACAGCGAGTATACCAACTGTTGTGATCAAAGCATATTTTATATCTGAACACATTTTATTATCTCCAATTATTTTTTATTATTAATTAGTCTTCTCGATTGGCAAATCAAACGAAATAATGTTGTTAATAGAACCATTACTTTCAATTTTTGGATATTTAGCCGCAAAATCAAGAAGTATCTCGATTGATTCATCTAAGTAAGCATCGGGTTGTTTATAATCCTTAGGTAAATCATCTAATTTAGTAATTGATGGTAAACCAGCTTTCTTTAGACGTTCATTCATTCTTGTTAAATCACGATCATCATTAGTTTTTTGTTCTGCTTCTCGTTTTTTCTTATTAAGCGAAACAATATATTGACGATCTTTTTTATCATTAAACCGCTTAATATCTTCATCAATATAGATAAATTCAGGATTTTTTGAAATCCTAGTCAAATGTTTCGCTTCTAAATCAGGTAACAACGGCTTAATATTGGCAAGAGTCAAATAATTAGCTGATGGTATTTTATCCCAAGGTAACGCATTGTCTAAGAACCGTTCACCTGTCTCATCAACATATTTCACTCTATTCATTTCAATATCTGGCTCAACACCTTTCAATTGTGTACTACCGCCATTAATACGATAAAACTTCTGTATAGTGTATTGAGCACCGCCCAGTTCAGGCCAATTTGGATGTAACCTTGCATCAACTGGATAAGAAATGTTACGTGATGTTTGTACAGTTCCTTTACCATAAGTCGTTTCACCAACGATTAATGCACGTCCATAATCCTGCATAGCGGCAGAAAATATTTCTGATGCTGATGCACTATAGCGATTAATCATCACAACAAGTGGACCAGTATATTCGATACCTTTATTTTTATCATCATAAGTAATGACTTTTTGCAAATTATCTCGAACTTGAACAACAGGCCCGCTATCAATAAACAAACCAGTTAAAGTGATAACTTCCGCTAATGAACCACCACCATTATCACGTAAATCAATAACCAAACCTTGTAAATTTTCTTTATTTGCTTTCGATAAAAGAGATTCTACTTTTTCGGTTAATCCCATGTAGAAACTCGGTATTTCAATAACCCCTACTTTACCGCGCTGATTATCAATGATCTTCAATTTCGCTTCACGATCTTCAAAATGAATTTTATCACGAGTAAGCTCGATGACTTTGGCCTTACTATTGTTACCTACTGGTAAAATTTCTAACTTAACTACAGTCCCTTTTGGTCCACGAATTTTATCGACAATATCATCTAAACGCCAACCAATAACATCTTCAACGGCTGAATTGCTTTGACCTACGCCAATAATCTTATCCCCGACACTAAGTAGCTTACTTTTTTCAGCGGGCCCGCCAGTGACAAAAGACATAATCACGGTATAGTCGTCTTGCTGACTTAATGTTGCACCAATGCCTTCGAATGATAAACTCATTTCAGAGTCAAAATCGCGTTTTTTACGTGGCGCTAAGTAACTAGTATGGGGATCGATCTCTCTTGCAAATGCATTCATAAACACTTGGAAAGCATCTTCATTATTTGATTGCATTATCGTTTTCAAAACACGTTTGTAACGTTTAGTTAATATTTCTCGGATCTGTTTTTCATTTTTCCCTGATAAGGATAAACTGAGCTCGTCATATTTAACGCGTTTGTCCCAATAGGTATTGAGTTCAGCTTCAGAAGTCGGCCATGCAATTTCTTCACGATTGAAATCAACTTCATCATTGGCAGAAAAATCCATAGGACGCCGTAAAACTTCAAGAGCATATTGATAACGGTTATAGCGCTTTAGTAAAAAAAGATTATAGATGTCATAAGCCGTTTTTAGATCACCATCAATTAATTCCTGACCTAAAAACTCTTGTCTGTTTCGGAATTTATCAACATCACCTTGAATAAATATAGATTTATTCCCATCTAATAGTTTGAAATAGCGATCAAAAATCTGAGCAGAAAAAACGCCATCTAAGGCAAAATTGCGGTAATGTGATTGTGTAAAAAAATTGGTTACACGTTTAGCGACAACCTGATGAATCTCATCTTGCTTCAAAACGGGGATTTGTTCTTTAGCTTGTGGTTTTGCCTGAACGTTTTGGCTAACAATTCCAAAAACAAGACTAAGTGCAATAATACCTTTCAGTAATTTATTCATTCAAATTCTCTACTTATTGATAATGTGTTCAGGTTTAACCGTTAACTCCATACCTACACCAACCTTTACTTTAATTTGCTCTTTCTCAATATTAATAATTTGTACTTTTATAGGTTTATTGCCTACAATAACTTTAACAAAATCACCAATTTTTGGAGTTTTAGATTTTTTAAAGGGTGCACGTGTCGTTTTACGTTTTTCTTTTGCGCGTTCTTTAAAGCGCGCTTTAGCCTTTTCTTTGCTCTCTTTTAATTGTTGTTGAGCATGATCCATCTGTTCTTGGTTAATGACTTCATGAGGGTTGCCATCTAAGTCAACACGGTTAGCCCCTTCTTTTATACTATACAAGTAGCGCCAACTCATGGTGTATGCGCGCAATGCAGCACGAAGTTTAGTTTTACTAATTACGTCACTGTTATCCAAACGAGACAGGATATCTTGAAAAATACCAATTTTTAATGGTTTTGCTTCACCTTCAAGGGTAAAACAATTCGGGAATTGTTGAGCTAAATAAGCAATAATCTCTTTACTATTTGTTAATTGAAACTGACTTTCCATTATTATATTCCATAGCAACTAAATTTTACGGACGTTAAAGTATATCGCAGCTTATACAATAACACTAATCATCTTTTTTCTGTTTATTAATAAAAGTAATAAAATCTTTAATACCGTTTCGCATCAACCATGAGGAGACAATAGATTGTTCATCAGCGGATAACTGTTCAAATGCAGTTATCCAAAGTTGTAAAGGTTCGATCGGCGAAATGATATAGTTAGCACTTTCTTCTTCACTATATAATGCTTTTTTAACACTAAGTGGTAAGCTACCAATATGATATTCCAAAGCTTTACCTCGAACACCCGCTCTTTTTCGAGCAGTCCAATTTTCAGCTCTGGCTTTACGATTAACACCTTGTATCGTTGACGGCATCCCTGCAATACTTGATAGCTCTTTTGATGAAAACCACTCTTTCATTTTTACTATCCCATTTTAACACATTTAAGAAAAAGTTATAGAAATTAAAGAAACTTTGATACAATGAATAAGAAACGCATAATTATTAATAATTCAAGTTCAATTGCAAACTTACTCGTTTTAGTAACTTTGGAGCATAACATAGATATACAAGGTTATAAACTAAGAGGAAATAAAAAATGAAAAAAAAGTCTAAAGATTGGCATCCAGCAGACATTATCGCCGCCCTAAAAAAGAAGGATACAACCCTTGCAAAGCTATCGCGTCAATCAGGTTTAAGCTCATCAACACTCAGAAATGCATTAGTTAGACCATGGACGAAAGGAGAGATCATTATTGCCAAAGCATTAAATTTAGAACCCCATAAAATATGGCCTAGCCGTTATATCGATTCGAAAACAAAACAACCAATAAAGCGTGTAATACGAAAGAGCAAAGAATAAATTTTACAATAAGCTGTAGGCAAGAAATGAATTTAAACAAAAAAATAGAAAATATGGAAACATATAGAAACAAAAATCGTTGTTTCCATGTTTCTAGCTTAATAACAATTTTACTATAATTGAATATCAGTTAATTTTTCCCATAAATATAAATATTTCTTCATCTTGAACGTTGCCCAACATGTGCTATTATTAACGATTATCAATAAAAGCATTACCCATCTCAGGCAACAATATAATGAAAAATGTAACAAAATACCTTATCGCATTATTTTCAATTGTCATATTATCAAGCTGTTCACAAAAGAATTTTGTAGAACAAGGAACTCCGTTAAATAAAGAAAAAGTAAAAAATATAGTGGAAGGTTCAACGACAGAATCCCAAATCATTAATCTATTTGGTAAACCTACAAGCCAAAAGGAACTTAATTCAAATGAAACACAATGGACTTATCAATACACGAAAAAGAGTTCAACCAGCCATATGTTAATTGGTGAAACTCAATACGATATTATTGAAGGAAAACTCGATATTATTATCTCTAAAGGTGTGGTAATTTGGTTTAATTATGACGAACACCAAAAACAGAAAAAGTGGTAATTAAAATTATCCAGTTTTATAGCACATCGTCAAGGTGTGCTAATCGCTTAATGTTTGCTCTTTATTGAACATACTTACCTTAAAAAACGTTTAAACTTCATTCAACTATTTTCTACATGATATACAATTCTGGACAAAATTGCGCATTAGGTTATACTCATCCAAGAAATTAACCAGACAATCGCTGCTTTGTTGCTGTCCTTGTATTAAAGGAGACAAACAGAGGGGAGGAAAGTCCGGGCTCCATAGGGCAGAGTGCCAGGTAACGCCTGGGGAGTTTTGGCGAGAGCTAAAATTCACGACTAGTGCAACAGAAAGTAAACCGCCGATGGCTTATTTTATAAGATCAGGTAAGGGTGAAAGGGTGTGGTAAGAGCACACCGCGCAACTGGTAACAGTTGTGGCACGGTAAACTCCACTCGGAGCAAGGTCAAATAGGGATTCATTGGCGCGGCCCGCGTTGAATCCGGGTAGACTGCTTGAGCTAATGCGTGAGCATTAGCCTAGAGGAATGATTGTCCACGACAGAACCCGGCTTATCGGTTAATTTCACTTTCTATTTTTTATTGTGGTTTGATGTCGCTTTAGATTGTCTTTTATTATTTATCGAGCGTTTGACAGCAAGAAAAACTGAAAATAGCAATCCTAATACCAATAAAAAAACAGGTATTAACATTAGCAAAGACATAATTTGCTTTTCATACTCTTTGAAAATTGGCGATAATCCAAATAAATAACCTAACGTCACAATCAAGAAAATCCATAATGTTGCACTGATCAAATTATAGATATGGAATTTTCGACTATGTAATCCTGATAATCCTGCCATCATTGGTAATAATGTACGTACGAAAGCAATAAATCGTCCAATAAATAGCGCCTGTAATCCATACTTATGGAATAATACTTCAGATTTATGATGATATTTTTCAGGTATATGCGCCATCCAACCTTGTACAAGCTTAGTATTGCCAAGCCACAAACCTTGTGCATAACCTAACCAAGTTCCTAAAGCTGCGCCAGCAATTAAAATAAGATTAATTAGACCAAAATGAAATACATTTTGACTAATTAATACACCCGTTAAGAATAATAGGCTGTCTCCAGGCAAAAAAGCTGCTGGTAAAACGCCATTTTCTAAAAGGATAATAACAAACAACATACCATATAGTGCCCATAGCACATTAGGATTTGAAAGCGTTGCAATATCCAAATTAACAAACGCATGATAAAGTGTCATTATTGTTTCCATCTATTCTAAAATCCCATTGATGTATATTTATTAGTGGTTAATGGTACCACCAACGGTTAAATTATTCACTTTCAAAGTGGGTTGCCCAACCCCAACAGGAACACTCTGGCCAGCTTTACCACAAATGCCTACACCTGAATCGAGTTCAAGGTCGTTACCCACCATTGATACTTGTTGCATAGTTTCAATACCAGAACCAATTAGCGTTGCGCCTTTTACTGGCTTTGTTATTTTGCCTTTTTCAATCAAATAAGCTTCTGAAGCAGAAAAAACAAATTTACCGGAAGTGATATCAACTTGCCCACCAGCAAAATTCGGTGCATAAAGCCCGTAATCAACACTGCTTATGATATCGTCAAAAGAAGAACTGCCCGCCAACATATAGGTGTTTGTCATTCTTGGCATAGGTAAGCAAGCATATCCTTCACGACGCCCGTTGCCCGTTGAATATGTATTCATCAATTTTGCGTTGAGTTTATCAAATAGATATCCTTTTAGGATACCATTTTCAATAAGTACTGTTTTTTGACTTGGTGTTCCCTCATCATCAATTGAAATTGAACCACGCCGATTTTCAATCGTGCCATCATCGACAATAGTACAAACTTCTGAGGTGACTTGCTCGCCCATTTTTCCGGAAAATACTGAGCTATTTTTACGGTTAAAATCGCCTTCTAAACCATGGCCTACAGCTTCATGTAACAAAACACCTGGCCAACCTGCACCTAAAACAACTGGCATTGAGCCAGCGGGTGCCGCTTTAGCTGAAAGGGAAACGAGTGCTTGGCGTACAGCCTCTCGCGTGTAACTATCCGCATAACTTTCTGATGTTTTAGGATTGATCGTTAAGAAATATTCATACCCAAATCGTCCTCCTCCGCCACTACTTCCACGCTCGCGTTTACCCTCTTTTTCAACCAAAACTGAAACTGACAAACGAACCAAAGGACGAATATCGGCACATAGTGTACCATCCGTTGCTGCAATTAAAATGTCTTCGTAACTACCCGTTAAGCTAGCTGATACCTCAATAACGCTTGGATCAATTGAGCGCGCTAACTTATCAACTTGCTGCAACAACGCTATTTTCTGCTCTTGAAAAAACGAATTGATCGGATTTATTGATGGATAGATTGATACTGCTTGAGTCGATTTAAATGGCGTGACAGCGATAGGGGTTTGTAGTTTAGTGATAGAATTTGCAGCTAATACACTTTGTTCTAAACGTGCCAATGAAAGCTGATCAGTATAGGCAAAGCCCGTTTTTTCACCCACAACAGCCCTAACACCAACGCCTTGATCACGATGAAACGAGGCATTTTTTATAATACCGTCTTCAAGTAACCAACTTTCATAATAACCAGATAAGAAATATAAATCACCAAAATCAATTCGCCTTGAACTTAGCATATCAAGCAAATGCAGAAGATCTTGTTGGCTTAGATTGTTTGAATTGAGCAATCGTTCACTCACTTGAGTTAGTATCATAAATTCCTTAAATTTTAATTGCGGATGCTAGCTTTTTTGATGTTTGATTAAAAAACTCGAACATAATGATTGTTTAGCTTTCATCATTTTTATACTAAAACGCATAGTTTCCTAAAACTTTTTTACAAAATAGTGCTTATTACATTAACACCACGTCGTATTGTTCTTGAATATAAAGTGGTTCAACTTTTACTTCAACACGTTTGCCTACAAATACCTCAACTTCGGCTAAAGCATGAGACTCATCATGAGTTAAAGCATTAGCCACAGCGGCTGAGGCATAAACTAAAAAGTATTCTGAGTGATGCGCTTTATAAATACGAACTATTTCACGTAAAATTTCGTTGCAAACTGTTTCTACCGATTTGACCATACCACGGCCTTTACATGCTGGACATTCCTGACACAAAATATGCCCGATACTTTCGCGTGTTCGTTTGCGAGTCATTTCGACCAAACCTAAAGTCGAAAATAAATTAACAGTCGTTCTGGCTCTATCTTTAGATAAAGAATCTTGCAACGATTGTAACACCCGCTCTCGATGCAGCTCCTCTTGCATGTCAATAAAGTCGATAATAATAATACCACCTAAATTACGTAATCGTAACTGGCGTGCAATAGCAATGGTTGCTTCAATATTAGTATTAAAAATCGTTTCTTCTAAATTTCGATGACCAACAAATGCACCGGTATTAATATCAATTGTTGTCATGGCTTCGGTTTGATCAATAATTAAATATCCGCCTGATTTCAATTTAACTTTACGATCTAATGCTCTTTGTATCTCGTTTTCGGTATCATAAAGATCGAATATCGGTATATTACCACGATAATGTGATAATTTACTGGTCACTTCGGGCATAAATTCTTGCGTAAACTCAATCAGTAAATCATACGTCAACTTCGAGTCGACCAAAATTCGCTCAATCGGATCACCAACAAAATCACGTAATACACGCTGTGATAATGCCAATTCACCATAAACTAGATTTTTACTTACTGGACGAGCCATACGCTGTTGAATTTTAGTCCAAAGTCGTTTTAAAAAATTGGCATCTTGCTCTAACTCATGCGCGCTCGCACCTTCGGCTGCCGTTCTAACAATAAAGCCTCCTTCGCATGTCACATATTGCTGAACAATATTTTTTAACCTTTCCCGTTCTTGTTCACTTTCTATGCGTTGCGACGTTGCCACATGTGCAGAATTTGGTCCAGGCATTAATACTAAATAACGCGACGGCAAAGTAATATCGGTTGTCAGTCTAGCGCCTTTGGTTCCTAGTGGATCTTTAACCACTTGCACCATTAAGTCCTGTCCTTGACGAACAAGTTCAGAGATATCTTTTACTTGAAATTGTTCTTGTTCAGAATCAGATACACACTCAGTATGAGGCATAATATCTGATGCATGTAAAAAAGCCGCTTTCTCAAGCCCAATGTCTACAAAGGCAGCTTGCATACCTGGCAAAATACGAATCACTTTACCTTTATAGATATTTCCAACAATACCACGCCTAGATTCGCGATCAACATGGATTTCTTGCAATACACCATCTTCTATATAGGCAACTCGTGTTTCAGATGGCGTCACATTCATTAATAGTTCAACAGACATAAGATTCCCTTTTAATTGATAGCAAAGCTTCGCCTTATTAGCCGCAATAATAGATAGATGACAATCCATAATAAGCCATCAATACAGCTTGATAGTAAAATTAATGGTGATATTGTTATTGTATGATAAATACTAACTTGGAATAAAAATACCAGTAAATTGTAACATACCGAAACACCAAAGATGATAAACGATTGTTGCCATAACGCTAAATTGCGTATTACTTGGAATTTAAAAATAATTAAATAAGCAATAAATGAATAAATAAAAGCATGGATCCCCAAAATCGAACCAGTACACAGATCCATCATAGCGCCAAATACAAAAGCGGTGCCAATCCCAACCCGATGAGGAAGAGCAATCAGCCAATAAGCAAAAATGAGGATCAGCAAATGGGGTTTAAACATATTATATAATGGCGACCACGGAATAATTTGTAAACATAAGCCAATGAATAGCGTTATCCAAATAATTAATATTCGATTACGACCCCTCATGTTTTACTCCTTGATTTCCCCACAATAACAATAAATAACGCAGCCGTTTCAAATCAGCGGTTGGTGTAGCTGAAATAATAGGGGTTGAATCGGTAATATCAAGTTTTACTGAACTGACTACGGCTACCGGATATCCCTCAGGAAAACGACCATCAAGTCCTGAGGTCACTAAAACATCACCGACTTTTATATCAACATTATTAGGCAAAAATTCTAACGTTAAATCATTACTACACCCATTACCTACAGCAACCATACCAATATCATTTCTCAATACTTGTACTGGAATGGCATGTTGATAATCACACACTAAAATTGCGCGACTTGTTGATTGCGCGGTTTCATAAATTTGTCCGACTATTCCTTTCTCATCGACAACAGGTTGCCCAACATAAACGCCATCTTGTTTGCCTTTATTGACAACAAATTGATAAACATACGGATCTGTATCTGCTAGCAATACTTGCGCAGCCATTTTATGCTCATCATGCCTTAATGGGGAACCAAGTAATTCACGAAGTCTACTATTTTCATGTTTTAAGTGCTCAAGTAATAATAGATCGTTTTTTTGTTGCAATAACTCTGCATGCAATTTTGCGTTTTCATTTATTAGGCTTTCTCGCGTTTTTGACATCTCGTAAAGCGAATCAAACGAAGATCTTGGCGCATTCGAAACATGATAAAGAGGCGAAATAATGGTATCGAGATAATAACGAACTTCTTTAAATGGGCGATAATTGACATCTAATACAATTAGAGCCAAGGCTAACGCTAGAGAAGTAAATAATTGCACACTGAGAGGCGAACGTTTAGAAAAAAGTAATTTCATTGTCCAGTACTTACCTGTTTTATGCTCAAGATCTAATTATTTCAAGATATGACTCCGCCGACAAAGTCGGCGGAAGAAAATATGAGATGTTTACTGACTAATTGTTTCATCAATATGAAACTAATTTACTTAACAATAAGGCAGCAATTACTCTTCACTAAATAGATCGCCACCATGCATGTCTACCATATCTAGTGCTTTGCCACCACCTCTTGCAACACATGTTAATGGATCTTCAGCCACGACAACATGAATACCGGTTTCAGCTGATAATAATTTATCAATATTACGTAATAAAGCACCACCGCCAGTTAAAACCATACCATGTTCTGAAATATCAGAAGCAAGTTCAGGAGGACACTGTTCTAATGCAACTTTGACCGCACTAACAATTCCACTTAATGGTTCTTGCAGGGCTTCTAAAATTTCGTTAGAGTTTAAAGTAAAGCTACGCGGAACACCTTCAGCAAGGTTACGTCCACGGACTTCTATTTCAAGCACTTCATCGCCAGGATAAGCACTACCAATAAAATGTTTGATTTTTTCGGCTGTTGCTTCACCAATTAAGGCACCATAATTACGACGAACATAGTTAATAATCGCTTCATCAAAGCGGTCACCACCAATACGTGCAGATGCAGAATAAACAACACCATTTAATGAAATAACAGCAACCTCTGTAGTACCACCACCAATATCAACGACCATTGAACCTGTCGGTGCAGATACTGGTAAATCAGCACCAATAGCCGCTGCCATTGGTTCTTCAATTAAATATACTTCGCGCGCACCTGCACCTAATGCTGACTCACGAATAGCACGACGCTCAACTTGTGTAGCGCCAACAGGTACACAAACAAGAACACGGGGGCTTGGTCTTAAAAAACTATGGCTATGAACTTGGCGAATAAAATACTGTAACATTTTTTCAGTGACAGAAAAGTCGGCAATAACGCCATCTTTCATTGGTCTAATAGCAGCAATATTACCAGGCGTTCGCCCTAACATCAGTTTCGCAGCTTGCCCAACAGCAGCAACACTTTTGGGCGTGCCAGTGCGATGATCTTGGCGGATCGCTACAACCGAAGGTTCGTTTAATACAATACCTTGTCCTTTTACATAAATAAGTGTGTTTGCTGTACCTAAATCGATCGATAAATCATTTGAAAACAAGCCGCGAACTTTTTTGAACATAATAAAAACTCTTCCTAGAATAAATCTTGTTTAAGTATATTTTAGTATTTAAAAACAAACCATGGAATCAAAAATATATATTTTCAGCTTTATTCAAGCTAAATAAGATATTATTTGACCTTTCCAAACCATAGCCAAACCCAATAGTAACTCACTTTCGTTATTGTATCGCAATTATAAAATAATACCTAGAAAATAGTATAACAAGTGTTTGTAAAGGAGATATATAATGACAAATTCAGTTTTACAGTGTATTCTTCCGCGTTAATGTTGAGTTACAACCTTATTATCGGCGAAAACAACACAGTTAGCCATTAATAAGGATGCATTAAAATCATTGTTACTTATATCAAATAAACACGGTGTAATTCATGGATATACGCAAAATTAAAAAATTAATTGAATTAGTTGAAGAGTCAGGTATTTCTGAACTTGAAATTTCTGAAGGTGAGGAATCAGTTCGAATTAGTCGTTCTGCTCCTACTACAAACTATTCGGCGCCAGTACAAAATATTCAAATTCCTCAACCCGCTCCTGTCGTTGTAGCTCCAACAGCTCAAACTGAAGTTGTAACAGAGACTGTTGTAACTGATGGCACAACAATCAAATCCCCAATGGTTGGAACTTTTTATCGTACACCAAGTCCAGAATCAAAAGCTTTTGTTGAAGTTGGTCAAACAGTAAATGTTGGCGATGTACTTTGCATCGTTGAAGCGATGAAAATGATGAACCAAATCGAGTCAGAAAAAGCTGGTACAATAAAAGCCATCTTGGTTGAAAATGGTCAACCAGTTGAATTTGATCAGCCACTATTCATTATTGAATAATCTGAATTTATTAATGACTATACGATTAAGAGATTGAATATGCTTGATAAAATTCTTATTGCGAATCGTGGAGAAATAGCTCTACGTATATTACGAGCATGTAAAGAACTTGGAATTAAAACTGTTGCAGTTCATTCTACGGCAGATAAAGATTTAAAACATGTATTACTAGCAGATGAAACCGTCTGTATTGGCTCAGCAGCTTCCGTAAAAAGTTACCTTAATGTGCCAGCACTAATTTCAGCTGCTGAAGTAACCGGTGCTGCTGCTATTCACCCAGGATATGGATTCTTATCTGAAAATGCAGACTTTGCAGAGCAAGTTGAGCGTTCAGGCTTTATTTTTGTTGGTCCAAAACCCGATACCATCCGTTTAATGGGCGATAAAGTATCGGCGATTCATGCCATGAAAAAAGCCGGTGTGCCTTGTGTGCCGGGTTCAGATGGACCACTAGGTAGTGATATTGAAGCCAATAAACAAATCGCTAAACAAATTGGCTATCCTGTGATTATTAAAGCTTCTGGTGGCGGTGGTGGTCGCGGTATGCGTATTGTTCGGGAAGAAAAGGATCTTGAACAATCCATCAAAATGACCAAATTGGAAGCCAAAACAGCTTTCAATAATGATATGGTTTACATGGAAAAATTCCTTGAGAACCCACGTCATATCGAAATTCAAGTCCTTTCTGATGGTCAAGGTCATGCTGTTTATTTAGGTGAACGAGATTGCTCAATGCAAAGACGTCATCAAAAAGTGGTAGAAGAAGCACCAGCACTTGGCATCACACCTAAAATGCGTAAATTCATTGGTGAGCGTTGCGTTAATGCTTGTATTGAGATCGGCTATCGTGGTGCAGGTACTTTCGAATTCTTATTTGAAAATGGCGAGTTTTATTTCATTGAAATGAATACCCGTATTCAAGTAGAGCATCCGGTTACTGAAATGGTAACTGGCGTTGATTTAATAAGAGAGCAAATTTTGATCGCAGCTGGCAAACCACTGTCAATTAAACAAAGTGATATTGTCATTAAAGGCCACGCGATTGAATGCCGAATTAATGCTGAAGATCCCAAAACCTTTATGCCATCACCAGGAAAAATTACCCGTTTTCATGCACCAGGTGGCTTTGGTATTCGTTGGGAATCACATATCTATGCTGGTTATACTGTCCCGCCTTACTATGACTCAATGATTGGTAAATTAATCGCTTATGGTGAAACACGCGAAGTTGCCATTGCGCGGATGAAAAATGCCTTAGCAGAGCTAGTGATTGATGGAATCAAAACCAATATTGATCTTCATATTGAAATCATGAATGATGAAGGCTTCCAAAAAGGTGGTACCAATATTCATTATTTAGAAAAGAAATTAGGCATTTATGAGTAACAAAATAATCCCTATCTATTAGGGATTATTGCTATATTTAAGTATCAATAAGGTATGGGTAGATATAAATGAAAAATTGGAAAAAAAGCGCTGAAGAAATTTTAACCATGGGACCTGTTGTTCCGGTTATTGTGATTGAACGTATTGAAGATGCGGTACCGCTAGCCAAAGCGCTCATTGCTGGTGGAGTAAAAGTACTGGAAGTGACGTTACGAACAGCTTGCGCAATTGACGCAATAAAGAAAATCATCAAAGAAGTTCCTGAAGCTGTGGTTGGTGCAGGAACAGTGACAACTGTTGAACAACTAAAACAAGTCACCGAAGCTGGCGTTGAATTTGTCATTACTCCTGGTATTACTGACGCTATTTTAAAAGCTGCGGTTGAAGGTCCTATCCCTGTTATTCCTGGTATTGCAACTATTTCTGAACTATTAACAGCACAAGAATATGGTCTAACGGCACTAAAATTCTTCCCAGCTGAAATCAATGGTGGCGTTGCAGCATTAAAAGCTTTTGCTGGCCCTTGTGGATATATGAAGTTCTGTCCTACGGGGGGAGTAAACCCGAAAAACTATCGCGATTACCTTGCGCTTGATAATGTACTTTGCGTCGGTGGCACTTGGTTTATTCCAACCGATGCAATTGCAAAAGGGGATTTTGCTAAAATTACAGAAATGGCAAAACAAGCCGTTGCTGGTGCACAATAACTGCTATTATTCCGCCGATATAATATCGGCGGTTAACCACTCGTTGTCGATGCTTCTTAACTTCTTAACCCTCGCCCACTTTCAATAAGTCGCCATGCAATTACATAAAGTACGGTAACAAACAAAATCAGCATTGAAAACGTTATCCATAACGGCACATCTGTCACGCCCAAAAATCCATAACGAAAACCGTTAATCATATAAACGATTGGATTAATTTTTGAAATCCACTGCCAAAAGTCTGGTAACATAGCAATGGAATAGAAAACACCTCCAAGATAAGTTAATGGTGTTAATACAAATGTTGGAATAATGCTTATATCATCAAATGTCTTGGCAAATACCGCATTTAATAAACCAGCTAATGAAAACAGAATTGAGGTCAATAGTAATGTACAAACAACAAATAACCAAGAATGCACTTCATAACGAACAAAAAATAGTGATACGATCGTCACTAAAATACCAGTTAAAATACCACGCATCACACCACCACCAACATATCCCAAAATAAGAATATGCGTGGGTACAGGCGCTACCAATAATTCTTCAATGTTATGTTGAAATTTAGCGCTAAAAAAGGATGAACAAACATTGGTATAAGAATTGGTAATAACGGACATCATAATTAATCCCGGCACAATAAATGCCATATAGCTAAATCCCCCCATGTCACCAACACGAGAGCCAATTAAATTACCAAAGATGATAAAATAAAGAGACATTGTAATAACGGGCGGAATTAGCGTTTGAACCCAAATTCTTAAAAATCGTGTCACTTCTTTACGCCAAATACTTTTTAAGGCAATCCAATATAAATTATTCATCAAATATCACCTTTTTGTTTGGTATCATTGTGCAATAGATCAACAAATAACTCTTCTAACCGATTTGCTTTATTTCGTACGCTGATCACTTTAATACTTTGTTGATTTAGTTGTTCAAATAATTGGTTTAATCCATGTTGCTTATCTACTTTGACTTCTAACATTCCGGCTTCAACATCAGAATAATTGTAGCCTTGTAATTTAATTGGCTCAGATGTAGGGACATAATCAATAACAATTGTTTCAGATTGGCTTTTAGCCAATAGATCACGCATTGAGGAGTTCGCAATCAATTGACCTCTCTGAATAATACCGATATTTCGACATAGCATTTCGGCTTCTTCTAAATAATGGGTGGTTAAAATAATTGTGATACCTTGCCGATTGATTTCACGTAAAAAATCCCACATAGAACGGCGTAATTCAATATCAACACCTGCGGTTGGTTCATCAAGGATTAATAATTTAGGCTCATGCACAAGCGCTCTGGCTATCATTAATCGCCTTTTCATGCCACCGGATAACATGCTAGCTCGACTGTGGCGTTTGTCCCATAAATCTAAAATTCGCAAATACTTTTCAGCACGCTCTAATGCAAGCTTTCTGGGCAATCCATAATAACCACCTTGATTAGTAACTATTTGTAGTACTTCTTCAAATTGATTAAAATTAAATTCTTGTGGCACAAGCCCTAATTGTCTTTTAGCATTGACAACATCTTTATCTAAATCATAACCAAAAATTTTAACTTGTCCCGCTGTTTTGGTGACTAATGAGCTAATAATGCCTATGGTTGTTGACTTCCCAGCACCATTAGGCCCCAATAAGGCATAAAAATCGCCAGCTTGTACAGTTAAATCGATACCTTTTAATGCTTCTATACCATTTTTATAAATTTTTTTGAGTGATATTAGCTCAAGTGCAGGAATTGATGGCATAAATATATCCTAAGTGAATCAATTGCTATTTGAATAATATGATATCATGTTAAATCAATTGACAATAAAATCAATCAATGTAAAGGTCTTTTTAATTTTATTTATATCAATGCGAATAAATTATCATTGTAAGATCATAGCGCATATTATTATTGGTTGGGCACAAACAGTGTAGTTTTAATTTTCAAGCTGTGTGCCTTTATCGTTGAAGGAATAAGTAGCATGTTTAAAATTGGGTTAGTTTCAGTATCAGATAGAGCTTCAAGTGGCGTTTACCAAGATGAAGGCATTCCATCATTAGTTTCATGGTTACAAACCGCATTGAAAACGCCTTTTGTAACCGAAAATCGTATTATTCCCGATGAGCAAGCTATCATTGAACAAACATTATGTGAGCTTGTTGATAATCTACATTGCCATTTAATTTTAACCACCGGAGGCACTGGTCCTGCAATTAGAGATGTAACACCTGATGCAACACTGGCGATTTCCGATCGGGTGATGCCGGGATATGGAGAGCAAATGCGTCAAATCAGCTTACATTTTGTACCAACCGCAATTTTATCAAGACAAGTTGGTGTTATTCGCAAAAAATGTTTGATCATAAACCTACCAGGCAGACCAAAATCAATAAGAGAAACCCTTGAGGGAGTTAAAGATAACCAAGGCAATGTCATTGTTAGTGGCATTTTTTCTAGCATCCCCTATTGTATACAGCTATTAGAAGGACCTTACATTGAAACCCATGAACAAGTTATAAAGTCTTTTCGCCCTAAAGATGCAATAAAACCAACTCTTTAATTTTATGCCAATTTAACTCATAATTATCTATAACGAAATTATTATTCATGCTATCTAAAATTGCTGGCGTTATTTTAGTTTGAATAGCAAGCAAATTTTATTATAAGTATTATGACTGCATATATTGGCACAATATCAGTAACAAATTAAAAACCAAGGAACATTATGAAACAAGCCGATCTCACTAAAACATTTAAAGAGATACTTCGTCAAGAGAAGTTTAGTTCACAAGTAGAAATCGTACAAGCGCTACAAGAACAAGGTTTTGATAACATCAATCAATCCAAAGTTTCGCGTATGCTAACCAAATTTGGCGCAGTGAGAACCCGCAATGCAAAATCCGAAATGGTCTATTGTTTACCTGCAGAAATAAGTGTGCCTACAACGAGTAGTCCATTAAAAAATTTAGTGATTGATATTGATTTCAATAGTTCAATGGTGGTGATAAGAACCAGTCCTGGTGCTGCTCAACTCATTGCTCGATTACTTGACTCGATTGGTAAATCAGAAGGCATTTTAGGTTCAATTGCGGGCGATGACACTATATTTAGTACACCTACTAAAGAATATACAGTAAAAAAATTATATCAAACCATTATTGAATTGTTTGAACGTGAGTTATAGGTTTTTCCATTTCGCCCTATTTCGAGCAAATAATTTTAATATTTAACCTATTGACACAATTAAAAAAATCGTTAATCCTATATAACGCTGATTTCGTAACTGAAGTTGCAAAAACGAAGAGGCGCATTACTCAGGTAAATCATTTTAGGGACTGGAACCACGAATAAATGATCGAGGGGATGTAATGCCGAGGTTTGATTGCCAATCCAGAAGCGATCAAATCGACTGCAAGGGCTGAATCCCTTGGGTTGTCACCTTAACAGGTGGAGCGCTTCATGGTCTGTATTTTTTAATTGTAAATAGGACACACCCGCTCTAACTCTGTTAAAAATAAAAATTTTTAATATGAGGAATTTATGGAAACATCATTTGTAATTGCTAAATTTGGTGGTACTAGTGTTGCCGATTATCCATCAATGGTAAATAGTGCCAATATTGTAATAGCTAATCCTAACGTAAAAGTTGTGGTACTATCGGCATCTGCTGGCGTAACAAATTTACTAGTCGCATTAGCAGAAGGACGTGATGCCGATGTTCGAACCCAACATATTGCCAAAATCCAATCAATCCAATACAACATTTTAGAACAATTACCTGAAAATCCCGAACTACGAACTGAAATTGACAAAATCATTGCTAATATAGCCTCTTTGTCTGAAGCCGCAAGTTTAGCTACATCACCAGCATTAACTGATGAGCTAGTTAGTCACGGTGAAATTATGTCTTCAAAACTGTTTGTTGAAATATTGAAAGAAAAACAAAAAAATGCCATATGGTTTGACGTCCGTAAAGTTATGCGCACCGATGATAAATTTGGTAAAGCCACACCTAAAATTGAAGATATTAAACAGCTTTGCTGTGCACATTTAAAATCACTAAACGATCGTAGCGTCATTGTAACACAAGGGTTTATCGGTAGTGAAAGTTCTGGTAAAACGACCACCTTAGGCCGTGGAGGAAGCGATTATACCGCAGCGTTATTAGGTGAAGCATTGAATGCCACTCAAATTGACATTTGGACTGATGTTGCAGGGATTTATACTAACGATCCGCGCATTACACCTGCGGCTAAACGCATTGATGAGATATCTTTTGCTGAAGCAACCGAAATGGCAACGTTTGGCGCGAAGGTACTACACCCAGCAACACTAGTCCCAGCTGTGCGTAGTAATATCCCGGTTTTTGTTGGTTCAAGTAAAGCGCCTCAAGAAGGAGGAACCATTGTTTACAACACTAATAGCATTACATCTAAATTACCCGTATTTAGAGCGTTAGCCCTGCGTCGCAAGCAAACATTATTAACACTTACTAGTTTAAATATGCTGCATGCACAAGGTTTTTTAGCTAATGTGTTTACGATATTAGCCAAACATAATATTTCGGTTGATTTAGTCACAACCTCTGAAGTCAGTATCGCATTAACTATTGATACCACAGGCACTAACACTAACGGCAACAGTTTATTAACAAAAGCATTATTTGATGAACTGTCAACAATGTGTCATGTCACAGTTGAAGAAGACTTAGCACTAATTGCTATTATTGGCAATAACCTAACATCAACACAAGGTATAGCAAAAGAGGTGTTTGGTGTATTAGATGATTTTATTATTAGACTTTGCTGTTATGGCGCAAGTACTCACAATCTTTGCCTATTAGCAAAAAGCAATGACGCAGAATCCATTATTAAAATTCTACATAACACAATTTTTGAACAATAATTTTATAAGGGAGATTTAATCTCCCTTATACTTAGCGCTAATTATCAGCTTATCTTTTTTAATATATGTTAAGAGAACGAAAACAGGGCAAAACATTATTAACTTTTATTATCCATAATTATAAAATGCAAAATAATTTATGAATTCACAATATTTTATTGGTATAGTGAGTTTTTAAATTAAATCCCTATTTTCTTTAGTAGTATTAGTTATTAATATATTTTGCATATTATTTATGACTCTTAATTAATCGATTAAAACTATTTCATTGAACATTATCTTCTGTTAGATTTTTTAATTAATTTAAGTAAACTAAAGTTAATTTCAATCACAAGAGGAAATTATCATGGGTATTATAAGTTGGATAATTCTAGGATTAATTGCCGGCTGGATTGCCAAGTTTTTTATGCCACTAGGAAGTGTAGGTGTATTTAAAACTATTTTATTAGGCATTGCAGGTGCTTTAGTGGGTGGCTATATTAGCACCTTCTTTGGTTGGGGTAGTGTGACTGGATTTAACTTCCCTAGTTTGTTAATTTCAGTACTTGGTTCGATTATACTCATTTATATCTATCGTCACATAAAAAAATAATTTGTTCCTGTTAAATTGGCGGGTTTCCCGCCAATTTAAATACACTTCATGCTTAATATTTCTAGATATATCATCCTTATCTCCATTTGTAGTGCTTGCCTTACTTGCGTTGTTTCCCCCCTAACTTGAGCAACGACTGTAATAAATACTTATAAAAACGAAACTAATACGAAAAGACCTGGTGAGGCATTAAATAACATAATACCTATTGAATATAAAACACTAAAACAGGCAGCGTAATTTTCTATATCAGTTTTGTACTCACTATGAGGTATTTCCCCAGTGGTTCACTTCTTAGGTTCTATTTTTTGTAAAAAATATTCAGGATTCTATACCGTTTCGTGATTAATTGAGAATCTGCAGTACCTATCGTTTAAAACATGAGATAACTATCGTATCAATCAAAAATTCACAAACTCAGCCTACCCTCTAACAAATAGGAAAGATAAAAACACGATATGCATTTTAATGAAGATATGGCATAATCAGAAAATAGTTGGCGATGCAAAAGGTAGAAAAGATTTATTCTCTAAATAAAGCAATTTTGGGAAAAACGCCTTATGCGTTATTAAAGAATTATTCCACACATAAAGTGTAAAAAAACTGAGCGACTTACAATATATTATTTTTAATTAAATCCATTATATTGAACACCAGCATCTATTAGATTTTTTAATTTAGTAAACTAATTATAATTTCAATAACCAAAGGAATTTATTATGAAAATTATAAGTTTGATAATTGCTCTAGGATTAGTTGCTGGCTTTATTGCCAAGTTTTTTATGCCACTAGGACGTATTGGTATAATTAAAACGACTTTATTAGGCTTGACAGGAGCCTTAATGGGCGAGTGTATTAGCTCCTTATTTGGCTGGGGTAGTATAACAGGTTTTAACTTTCCTAGTTTGTTAATTTCAGTACTTGGGGCGATTATGCTCATTTATTTCTATCGAATTTAAAACAATAATGCGTTTTAAGCTTATATTTTTACTTTCAGATATATCTTCTTTATCCTCATTTATTAAGGCACATACCAAAACGATAAACCAAAAGCTATTATTTTGGTTTATGCATATTCACACTATTTCTTTACAAAGTTTAGAATAAGTAATTTCGCCATATCCAAATTTTTGTTATATTATTTAACAAAATCCATTAATTTTAACCTGTAGATAATAATGTTAAAAATATTCAATACATTAACTCGCGAGAAAGAAACATTTCAACCTATTACCCCTAATAAAGTTGGGCTTTATGTTTGTGGAGTAACCATTTACGATCTTTGCCATATTGGTCACGGGCGTACTTTTGTTGCATTTGATGTTGTCACTCGTTATTTACGTTTTTTAGGTTATGATTTAACTTATGTGCGTAATATTACTGATATTGATGACAAAATCATCAAGCGTGCACTCGAAAATGGCGAAAGTTGTGATCAACTTACTGATCGAATGCTTCAAGAAATGTATGCAGATTTTGATGCACTTAATATAAAACGCCCGGATATAGAACCACGTGCAACTAATCACATGCCACAAATCATCCAATTAGTTGAAGAATTAATTGCCAAAAATCATGCCTATATTGCCGATAATGGCGATGTGATGTTTTCAGTAGACAGTGATCCAAATTATGGTATTTTATCGCGACAAAATTTAGAACAGCTACAAGCCGGTGCGCGTGTTGATGTAGTTGATGTTAAACGTAATCCAATGGATTTTGTGTTATGGAAAATGTCAAAACCGAATGAACCAAGTTGGGATTCGCCATGGGGTAAAGGTCGCCCAGGTTGGCACATTGAATGTTCGGCGATGAATAGTTATCAGTTAGGTAATCACTTCGATATTCATGGTGGTGGTTCTGATTTAATGTTTCCACATCATGAAAATGAAATTGCCCAATCAACCTGTGCGCATGATGGTCAATATGTCAATTATTGGATGCATTCAGGCATGGTTATGATAGACCAAGAAAAAATGTCAAAATCACTTAATAATTTTTTCACAATTCGCGATGTACTAAAACATTATGATGCCGAAACAGTGCGTTACTTTTTACTATCAGGTCATTATCGTAGCCAACTCAATTATAGCGAAGAAAATTTAAAGCAAGCGAGAATAGCACTAGAGAGACTCTATACAGCCCTACGAGGCACTGATCCAACTCATCCACACATGACGCCTGACAGTAATTATTATCGCCAATTTTGTGATGCTATGGATGATGACTTTAATACGCCAGAAGCTTATTCAACTCTTTTTGATTTAGCTCGTGAAATTAATAAAGCCAAAGCTGATAATAATATGTCACTTGCTAATGAATTAGCTGCTGAATTACGTTATTTATCCGCTGTACTTGGACTATTAGAGCAAGATCCCATTAAATTTTTACAAGGTGATCAGCAAGATGATGTTGATGTTGCATTAGTTGAGGCATTAATAAAACAACGCAATGAAGCCAGAGTAAGTAAAAATTGGGCACAAGCCGACGAAGCTCGCGACAAATTAAATGCAATGAATATTGTGCTTGAAGATGGCGCGAATGGAACAACATGGCGCAAAAAAAGTTAATATTCTCAAAATCGAAATTTTGATGAATAAATAAAATAACGCACTAAGCAGTGTCAATTAAAAATAACACCCACAATTCTGTGGGTGTTTCTATTTGTGATCATCGTAACGTTTTATCAATCGAAGTTAAAATACCACGCAAAATATTCAGTTCTTGTTGTTCAATGCGTGCGCGAGTAAACAATCGTCGCAAACGTCCCATAATTTGCCCCGGATGGTTGGCATTAATAAAGCCTGTGTGTAATAAAGTTTGTTCTAAATGCTGGTAAAAACGCTCTATATCGGCATCAATAGGAAATTCAGTTTCGGACAGATTTGCATTTGTTTGCTCTGATATGTTATTTTCAAGATTTAACATTGACATACGAATTTCATAACACAAAACTTGTACCGACATAGCAAGGTTTAAAGAACTATAATCAGGATTAGCAGGAATGCCAACATGATAATGGCACTTTTGCAATTCTTCATTGGTTAAACCGACTCGCTCGCGACCAAAGACCAAAGCAACCTGAGCGCTGGCATTAGTTGCTTCTTGAATAATCTTATCACCACATGTTTTTGGGGTTAAGTGTGGCCATTGCAAACTACGAGAGCGGGCGCTAGTGCCAATCACTAAAGTACAGTCGGCAATCGCTTGTTCAAGTGACGAAAAAATTTGCGCGTTTTTAATAATATCACTCGCACCTGCCGCTAACGAAATCGATTGAGAATCGGGCTTGATGACTGGATTAACTAAACAAAGATTCGTTAATCCCATGGTTTTCATTGCTCTTGCAGCAGAGCCCATATTACCTGTATGAGATGTTTCAACCAAAACAATCTTTACATTATCTAAATAACTCACATTATCCTCATTCATTGAAAATATCTTATAACGCATAATAAACTAAATACTTATTGACACA
Organism: Gilliamella sp. ESL0250; assembly: GCF_013345045.1. Classification (NCBI taxonomy): domain Bacteria; kingdom Pseudomonadati; phylum Pseudomonadota; class Gammaproteobacteria; order Orbales; family Orbaceae; genus Gilliamella; species Gilliamella sp. ESL0250. The sequence goes on from NZ_JAAEDV010000010.1 coordinate 56,395, forward strand.
GTATATAGTAAAATCAGTTTCAGCCCCACTGTTATGCAATAGCTAATTAATAGAATCTATTTTTAAATTAAATTCACAAAAATGTGATCAATAATAAATATCTTATTGACGAGAATAAAATAATTTGCCAATGTAGTAATAACAACATTTAAAAATGTTAGATTTATTGATAAAAAACGGAGGTCAACTATGGCTTTAAGTATTACCAGTAAACAAATGGATATTACCCCTGCAATTCGTAGCTACCTAGAAGATAAGTTTTCGAAGTTAGATAAATGGAGAGCACAGCTAATCAATCCTCATTTTATTTTATCCAAAGAACCAGATGGATTTATTGTTGATGCAACAATTGCTACTAAAGGAACGCCATTAGTTGCGTCTGCCAAACATATTGATATGTATGCCGCAATTAATGATCTTATTGATAAACTAGAAAAACAACTCAATAAACTGCAACATAAAGGCGAAGCTCGTCGGGCATTTAATAGCATAAAAGAAGCCATACCAGAAGGGGAATAATTCCCCTTTTATACAGTAAATCACAATAACAGTGATATTAAATATAAGTATGTTCGGATAAAACGATAACAATACTCATTCTCAATTTAGAAAATATAGTATTATGGGCTCACACAGACATCGCCGACTTTATCATATTGGTCTTTTTCGATTACTCTAGTGGTATATGCCGAGCAATTAACGTTACCAAACATTGAGTTAGCAAATAGTATTTCAGAATCAGATCGGCAGATGTTATTCGACTGGGTAACCCAATATCCATGATTCAAGAAAGCGTTGTTAGGGGTATCAGTAATATAGCCCCACTCATTAAGTATCCCGCCAATCCAGCGATTACTATCACGATAACTTAAACGCCTTTGGTAACTGTTAACATTTCTGCTCGGTATACCTCCGGTCCAACCATCCCCATTTGCATTAGTTAAATCATTCGCATCAGGAACTCGATAGCCATTACCTAAATTACGACAAAATTTTTGGATATCGTCATAAGTGCGACTCCGTTGAATCGGAATTATATACCAACGCTCTATTTTGAAACTGTATAACAATTCTAAATGGGTACTATCTGCATAAATATTAAATAATGAAGGGGTAAATGCCTTATTATTTGAGCTTATATCAGGTCCATTTAGTTCTATCTTTAATGCTGCTTCACTTAAAGGTGTGTCTCGCCAACCTGTTGTACTCTTGCTTAATGATAATGTCACACCCATACCATTTGTTGCACTTACCTTTGTACCATTTGCAGCTATAACCTGTTCTGGGGTTATATTTTTTAAGAGTAAAAAGAAATACAATTTGTTTGCTCCCGTAGTCGGGAAGTTCTTTGTTGTGTCACTCACATCGGCGACTTTAAACCCTTTTTGATCATTCCATAAATCTGGCGATTCATCTCCAGCAGAAAACAATAAATTGGGCTGAGCAAAAGCAACGGAAGGACATGGCTTATCCATATTAGGAACAACAATATGATAGGTATAACGATCACCTATAAAGGTATTGCTCTTTGGCTGACCATACTTCGTTGATATACTAACATTTGTTGCCGTTAGTGTCAGTTTATAAGGTGCGCTACACGCGCTTAATGTTGCTTTTTGGTGATTTTTGACTTGTATTGTAATGTCTTGACCTTTTTTGTCTTGCCATTGGATCATCAAGCTCCCCGTTGCACTTATTTCAACATCACCATCGTCATCTTTCCCGTAATTATACGGTGAATTAACCAATTTATTTAACTCAATGCTAGGATAACTTGCCACTGGCACCATTGTTTGTATATCAGCAAACGTTGTGGTACTTGGTAACTCAATAGGATTGCTTGCGCTTGACGTATCTATCGTCGCATTAGGATAAAGCGCACTATTTACCCCAGGTGGAATATAATGCCCATTAGGTAACGTTATTCCTAATAGTCCTTCAGCACTATTTATTTTAGTTTCCCCACCATCCAAGCTTAAGTACGGAGCGCTTCCATTTACCACATTTGCTGTCGCTGCCGATAATGCATTCGCATTATTAACGAATAACATAGGATAAATAACAATCAATAGAATTAAACGTAAATTGCAACATTTTGACAATGACAAAGTACATTCAACTAACTTAGTTACTACATAGGAGCGATAATTAAAATAAGAAGCTAACCATGTAAAAAGAGAAGCATTTTTTGAAATTAATTTTTGTGGGTGATCAAGAAATGTGTTTGATTCCTTCATTTTATAATTACCTATTCCTTTTGATAATTCTTAACTTATTTTCAATTTTCTAGAATAAAATTCTATAGGTGCCTTTTTTATCTATTTTTCCATGCAAATAATAAGAACTGTGCAAATTAGCATATAGAACTTGCATTATAAATAAAAAACAATTGTTTGAAAGTAAAAAACTAGATTTTTGTTAAGATTTGTAAATATATTGTACAAACGCTACACGTTTATACCAAAGACTTGAGATAGATTTTTTGAATATATTATAATGACTTAAAAATCTTGGTAATTTAGACACTTTTATATCATGATAATAAACAGAAAATAAAAACTTTTGTTATATCGAGTCTACAGTAGGTATATCTTTATTCTATCATAAAAATAGACTTTGATGGTGTCTTTATTTTTTTGCTTGTTATAATACAAACTATCTTTTTTTAAATATCTAATGAAAATGACAGCAAACCCTTTATTACCTTTACGAGATAAGATTAATGAGCTAGATAAAACGTTGTTAGAACTTATTGCTGAACGACGCAAACTCTCAACACAAGTAATTCATACTAAAATTGATGCGAACATTCCGGTGCGCGATATGGAGCGTGAGCGTTCACTGATAAGATCCTTAATCAATCAAGGCAAAAACTATCATCTTGATGATGTATTTATTAAACGCTTATATCAATTAATTATCGAAGATTCAGTACTATTACAACAAAAAATATTACAAGAAAAGCTTAATCACGGCACTAGTGCCACTGCCAAAGTTGCCTTTTTAGGTCCCAAAGGATCTTATTCACATTCAGCTGCTCGCCGCTATGCTAGCGCTCACTTAGATGAAATGATTGAATTAGGCTGTTCAACCTTTAAAGATATTTTTGAACAAGTCGAAAATGGTGCGGTAGATTATGGCATTTTACCAATAGAAAATTCTAGCTCAGGCTCGATTAATGAGGTTTATGATTTATTGCAAAAAACCAATTTGCACATTATTGGTGAGCTTTCTTTACCTATCGATCATTGCGTTCTCGCTATACCAAATTCACAACTTGAGCAAATTAATACTATTTATAGTCATCCACAACCATTCCAGCAATGCAGTAACTTCCTAGAAAACTACCCTCATTGGAAGATTGTATATTGCGACAGTACCTCATCAGCAATGGAAACTGTTGTTAAATTAAATCAACCTAATGTTGCAGCAATCGGTAATAAAGATGGCGGTGAATTATATGGACTGCAAGTCCTTGAACATAACTTTGCTAATCAAAAAGAAAACATTACGCGTTTTATTGTGTTGGCACGCCAGCCGTTTGAGGTTTCGGATCAAATTCCAGCTAAAACCACAATTTTAATGAAGACTGGCCAACAAGCAGGTGCTTTAGTTGATGCCCTATTAGTATTACGTAATCATAATATCGTCATGACTAAACTTGAGTCGCGTCCAATTCATGGTACACCATGGGAAGAAATGTTTTATATTGATTTGCAAGGCAACATCCATTCTTATGAAATGCAAACAGCACTCAAAGAACTAGCATCAATGACGCTATATACTAAGGTGCTCGGATGCTATCCAAGTGATTCAATTGTTGCGGTAATGTAATGACTATGGCAATGCAACATTTTTCACAAGCGGTACTTAACTGGTATGAACAGTATGGTAGAAAATCACTACCTTGGCAAATCGAAAAAAGCCCTTATCATGTTTGGTTATCAGAAGTCATGTTGCAACAAACTCAAGTTGCAACTGTTATCCCTTACTTTAACCGTTTTATTGAACAATTCCCCAAGGTAACTGACCTAGCAAAAGCTTCAATAGATGATGTATTGCATCTTTGGACAGGTCTTGGCTATTATGCAAGGGCACGTAACTTACATAAAGCAGCCCAAATGATTGCTGAAAAGTTTAATGGTGAATTCCCAACACAATTTGACGATGTCATTGCACTACCCGGCATAGGGCGTTCAACTGCTGGGGCAATTTTATCACTTTCACAAAATCAGCATTATCCCATTTTAGATGGCAATGTAAAACGTGTTTTAACCCGATATTTTGCAGTTGAAGGCTGGCCTGGTATTAAAACTGTTGAAAATAATCTCTGGCAATTGAGTGAGCAAGTTACACCAAAAAATGATGTTGCAAAATTTAATCAAGCCATGATGGATATTGGAGCAACGGTTTGTACTCGCTCTAAACCTAAATGCACTTTATGTCCTTTACATAATCATTGTCTTGCCTATAAAACTGAAAGTTGGCAACAATACCCAACCAAAAAACCTAAAAATACTATTCCTGAAAAAATAGCTTATTTTTTAATGCTTGAATATAACCAAACTATTTGGCTCGAAAAAAGACCTGCGTCTGGCATTTGGGGAGGCCTATATTGTTTACCTCAGTTTTCAAGTAAACAAGCGTTAACTGACTGGTTAAAAAAATACGGAATTGAAACAACAAAACCAAAGCAACTCATTGCCTTTCGCCACACATTTAGCCATTTTCACTTAGATATTATTCCTATCCATTGTGTTATCACTAAATATAAAAAATGTTGGGATGAATCTTGTGGCTATTGGTATAACCTTAAAGCTGACAATGCCAAAATAGGACTAGCAACGCCTATTTATAACTTATTAAAACAAACGACTTACTAACGCTTCTTTATCAGTATCTAGGTTATTTTTCGTATATAATTACCGATTATTTTTAACGATATTCTGTTATGCAAAGCAAACCACATCAAAGTTTATCTAGCTACTTAGTCTTTTTAATGGCATTTGCTATTGGTATTACTATTGCCAGCAATTATTATGCGCAGCCGCTATTACATTCGATTACACATGATCTGCATATAAAAGTAGAAAATGCAGGATCAATCATTATGGCTGCGCAATTTAGTTATGCTGTTGGCTTACTTTTTATCGCACCACTTGGCGATAAATTGGAGCGTAAAAGGCTGATTATTATTTTAATGATATTATCCACTTGTGGACTTATGGTAAGCGCATTATCTCAAAATATAGGCATGCTTATAATAGGCACAGCTATGACAGGGCTATTTTCAACGGTGGCTCAAGTTTTAATTCCTTTTGCCGCTACGCTATCAAAACCAGAGCATCGTGGTAAAATTGTGGGCATGTTAATGAGCGGTATGCTACTAGGTATTTTATTAGGTAGAACCTTTGCTGGCATCATTTCAACAATTGCTGATTGGCATGACGTGTATTGGATTGCAACAGGTATGATGACCATTGTGACGCTATTACTCTGGATTTCTCTACCTAGTTACCGTAGTGATATTAACATTAATTATTTTAAGCTGTTATGGTCGATTGCTTTATTATATAAACAAGAACCAACGCTTAGAATTCGTTCACTATTAGCCATTATATCATTTGCACTATTTTCACTATTATGGACACCGCTTGCCTTTTTGTTAACTAATGCACCATACCACTATTCTGATTTTATTATTGGCTTATTTGGACTTGCTGGTGCGGCTGGGGCAATGGGATCACCAATAGTAGGAAAATTGTCAGACAAAGGCAAAGGTTTTATTGCAACCACTATTGGGTTATGCTTATTACTGTTATCTTGGTTGCCACTCTCGTTAGCCCAATATTCAATTTATGCCTTAATTATTGGCGTGATTTTATTAGATTTTGCCGTACAAGTTACCCACGTCTCAAGTATGAATGCCATTTATCAAATTAGGCCCGAAGCACGCAGCCGAATGAATACAGGTTATATGGTATGTTATTTTATTGGCGGAATGCTAGGATCTGTGGGTTCGACCTATTTATTTAGTCATTACGGATGGATAGCGATAATCATTGCAAGCACGTCTTTGGCAATATTAGGTATCATTTGCTGGCTTTTTTATACTAAAACGCATTCCTATTAGAAACTTTTTGACAAAATCACAGTAATAAAATGTCAACCTAGATCAAATATGCATAGCATATTTGATCAATTGTTTTTTTAATAATGAGCTATGATTAATAGCATTCATACCAATGGTTCTTAATGTCTTTTTCAGCACATTATCACCATTAAACATATCTTGAATAGTTCGCATGGCTGTTAACATAACTAACGTATCTTTACGACGGTTAAACTCAAATGACTTCAAATTATTTACAAGTCCAATATCTTTTTGTGTATCAATTAATTGTTTAATGGTCGAAACTAATAAAGCGGAGTCTTGAAACCCTAAATTGACACCTTGTCCTGCTAAAGGATGAATCGTGTGCGCAGCATCACCAATAAGTACTAGGCGATGTTTAACAAATTGTTTTGCAAAACGCGCTTTTAATGGAAATACCATGCGCGGGTTAATTAATTTGCATTTGCCTACCTTATCGCCTGTTAACGCTGATAATTGATTTGAAAATTCAGATTCACAAAGCGAAGTCAAAATTGCTGCATTATCAGGTTTAGTCGACCAAACTAAGCAACTTTTATATTCATCCCAAAGAGGAAGAAAAGCGATAATCCCATTGGGATAAAATACTTGTCTAGCACAAGATTGATGTGGATACTCAGTTTCAACAGTTGTAATAACAGCATGATGAATATAATCGCGCTCAAAAACAGAAATATTTTCGCATCTACGCACCCAAGAATGAGCACCATCTGCACCTACCATTAATTTAGATTGTAAAACAGTTTTATCAGCAAGCGTCAAAAAGGCAAAGTCATCATTAAATGTACAATCAATGGCTTCACAACTAAAAATATTGATATTGGAGCAATTTAAAGCATATTGGTAAAGATAATGAGAAATGACATTATTTTCGATTATATATCCAAGGTTAGGATAATCATAATCTTTGGCATGAGCAGACAAATGAGCTTGACCATATTTTTCCCATACACCTATTTCGCTAAACTCTTGTACACGTTGACTAGCGCACAAATCATCCCATATACCGATTTGCGAAAAATACCGTTGACTTGCGCCATTAATAGCTGAAGCTCTAATACCAACATCTTCATATGACAAGGATGCATGCTGATGAATTTTAGTATCTATAATTGCAATGTTTAGAGCATATTGACTAAGTGCGCACGCCGTTGCTAAACCCACTAACCCACCACCAACAATTGCTACATCAAAATGAGTATTCATACCTATAAGTACAACTATTTATTATCTAACTTATCATCATTTTTCGATTCAACTTCGTCATCATTCATCGCCTTTTTAAAGCCTTTTAATGCTGAACCCAGATCCGAGCCTAAATTACGTAATTTTTTAGTCCCAAATAATAAAATAACTACGGCCAAAAACACTAAAAGGTGTGGAATGCTAAAAGACATAATCAAATCCTCTCAATAAATATAACGCTCTATTTAGGGTGGGCTTTAAAATAAATTTTATAAAGTGCTCATTATACTCTTTTTATGACGTGATTTCATGAATAGTTAAAGAATAAAAAAAGACCTGTATAAAATTATACAGGCCAACATGAAATATAAGGAATATAAGGAAAGAAAACAATGAAAAATCCTTACCCTGCTTATTATCCATTTTTTTTCGCTTTAGTCAACGTTTTTATTTGTTTTCTAGCTTATTTAACAATTTCACAAGAAACAAACAAATTCAATAAAAACATGATGATATATAAAATTTAACCACTAAAATTCACCTGATAAACATCAAATTTAATAAAAAAAACATTTATAAAACATTAAAATAAGCAAATTTCACAGAAAAATACAAGAATTCGAGCAGAAAAAACAAAAAATAATCGTTTTTTTTAACAACACGATAACTCTTATATTAAAAAACGAAAAACAACATAAAATCGAATATATAAAATTAAAAAAGCACAATTAACATAGAATAAAAACCACTGAATTGATTTTATATACTATTTTCATATACAAAATCACAAAAAAATGCACTATAATTAATGAATTTATGCGAGAAATAATGGATCAAAGATGAATTCAATTAAAAATAATAATGTTAAAACTTTCAAAGATAGATTACACAGCTCAATGCAAGGTTTATCTGTTTCTGCATTCGCGAAAAAATGCGATATGTCAGAAACTGTAATTAGAGATTATCTATCTGGTAAAACGTACCCATCACTTACCCGTTTAGAAGTCATTGCCGAAAAATGTAATGTTTCTTTCAATTGGCTGGCCACTGGGCATAGGCTAGAATTTGTAGATTCTAAAAATGAAGAAGATGTTTACAACGAAAATATTTATCGAATCCCTGTTTATAAAAAACAATTACCAACCAAAGAAGAAGCGCAAAAAGAACGTTTTGTTAGAGAAACACCGCCATTAATGAACTATCCTATTATTGAGGGTTGGGCTAAGCATCGCGGTTTAGATGCTAAAAAATTAATTATATACTGGGCAAAAGGTGATTTAATGTCTCCAGAAATAGAAAACAATAATGGGCTAATTCTAAATACTGAAATAACTGATATTGTTGATGGTGCAATATACCTAATTGAATATGAAGATATTACCTTTTTAAGAAAAGTACGTTTAACACTCGATGGGTGGTTGTTAATTTGTAATAATAGTCAGAATCCAACTATTGAAGTTTCTAAGATAGATTTTCATAAATACCATATTGTTGGGCGTGTGGTGCTTATTATTAAAGACATTTTTTAATACAACTAATCGCTATATATTAACTTTCAAGATATAATCCAAAAGCGAGGAAATATAAAACATTTTATTTCCTCACTAACTTCTTTGATATTGATAAATTTAGCAATAACAATTATATAGCTAAGTAATGCTTATTTAAATTTCATATAAAATTTGAGTGTAAAAATACTTTATAGCTATTTGCACTCACCCCATTTTTCTATATCATTGACAATATAATCAAAGAAAACCTTATTATTAATTAGGTCTAAATATGTATCAATTCTTCGAAAAATTGGTGTCATCTTATCCGAAAGATGAACCAGAGCCTATGGCTAAAAACTTTTTTAGTTTCATATGGCAATCAACTAAAGGAACTCGTTTATTTCTACTGTTATTAATTATTTTTAGTGCATTAGGTGGAGTTTTTGAAGCCTTTTTATATGCAGCTCTTGGTAAAGTCATTGATTGGCTTGCAGTTGTTGAACCTAGCAAATTTTGGCAACAAGAAAAAACAACATTAGTTTTATTAGCCTTAATCATCTTAGCAAGTACCATTATCATTGGACTACAAACGATTATTAAACACCAGTGCTTAGCTGGGAATTTTCCAATGCGAATGCGTTGGAACCTACATCGACTAGTACTTAATCAAAGTATGCGCTTTTTTCAAGATGAATTTGCGGGAAGAATATCAGCAAAAGTCATGCAAACGTCACTAGCAGTTCGTGATACTTGCTTTTTAGTGGCGGATATTTTCATCTATGTCCTAATTTCGTTTATTACTATGGCAACAATCATTGGGAAATTAGATATTTGGTTATTAATACCATTTATGAGCTGGTGTCTACTTTATGGTATTGCCATGTATTATTTTATTCCCCGATTAAGTAAAGTTGCAAGTATGCAGGCTGATGCTCGTTCTACAATGACAGGACGAGTAACCGATGCCTATACTAACATTATGACAGTAAAACTATTTTCTCATGCAGGCAATGAGGCAAAATATGCCCAAGAATCAATGGATGAGTTTTTAGTTACTGTTAATAAACAAATGCGCCTAGTGAGTAGTTTTGAAATTGTTAATCACTTATTGTCTATTTCGTTAGTACTAAGTACCACAGGCGTTGCACTTTGGTTATGGACGGATCAATTAATTGGCGTTGGCGCAATTGCAACAACAACGGCTGTTGCACTTCGTTTAAATGGTTTTTCACATTGGATCATGTGGGAAATAGCAGCTCTATTTGAAAATATTGGGGTTGTTAAAGATGGTATTAATACTTTTTCAGCAACTAAAACGGTTGTTGATCAACCCAATGCAACGTCGCTTGATGTTACTCAAGGTAAAATCGAATTTAAACATATTCATTTTACATATGACAAGAAGCAGCATCATTCAGTCATTGAAAATTTAGATTTAACAATTAAATCAGGTGAAAAAATCGGACTAGTTGGTCGTTCAGGGGCAGGTAAATCAACACTTATCAATTTATTGCTTCGCTTTTACGATTTACAAAGTGGCAAGATTGTTATTGACGGTCAAGATATTACCACTGTAAGTCAAGAAAGCCTGCGCGCGCAAATTGGTATGGTGACACAAGATACTTCATTATTGCATCGAACAGTAAGAGAAAACTTGCTCTATGGTAACAATCACGCAACCGAAGAACAAATGATTGAAGCAGCTCAAAAGGCACATGCTGATAACTTTATTCAAACGCTTGTTGATGCAAGAGGTCGAACTGGTTATGACGCATTTGTCGGTGAGCGAGGCATAAAATTATCCGGTGGACAAAGGCAGCGTATTGCAATTGCTCGCGTTATTCTTAAAAATGCCCCTATATTATTATTAGATGAAGCAACAAGTGCGTTGGATTCTGAAATAGAGCAAGCCATTCAAGAAAGCCTATACTCTTTAATGGAGGGAAAAACCGTTATAGCCATTGCTCACCGGTTATCAACTATTGCAGCAATGGATAGGTTGGTTGTACTTGATCAAGGTAAAATCATTGAACAAGGAACACACCAAGAATTACTCAAGAAAAATGGATTATATGCACAGCTTTGGAAACATCAAAGTGGTGGATTTTTAGGAAATAATCTTTAATTTAATACATTTTACTGACAATAAATCAGGACACATATTTCATTTTCATATCAAACCTATGTGTCCTTTTAGTCCTTAATTAATGAAATTTTTATAAAACTCTGATTCAAATCGCATAATTGCACTATTTTTTGGCTCATTTTGCCTATCGGCGTGGTAACCCGATATTAACTGTACAAAAGCCACATATCTACCATCAGACTTTTGGATAAATCCAGCTAAATTATAACATCCTTGAATATAACCTGTTTTGGCTCGTATTGTCTCTTTAAAAGGTGCTTGGTTAAAACTCTTACGATTTTGCAATGTACCATCAATCCCGGCAATTGGTAACATTTCAATAATCCTTAATTGCGTATTATGGGCAGCAATGTATTGCAAAATTTCCATTAATTTGTCAGCACTCACCAAGTTTAATCGAGATAAACCAGAACCATCAGCAATAACTAAGTTTTCAAGGTTAATACCTGCTTTTTTGCGTAAAATTTGCTTAACAGCATCACCACCATTACGCCATGTACCTTGAACATTATAATAATGAGCACCTAAAGTTCTAAAAATAGCATCTGCATATAAATTATTCGATTTTTTAAGCATCACGGTTAACAGTTCAGAAAGTGGTGCTGACTGATTAGAAGCTAACAAAGACAACTGTTCACTAGTCCTCTGATTGCGTTCAAAGAGTGATCCGGTATAAGTGATTTTTTGTTGCTTAAGTTCATTTTTAAAAATAGTAGAAAAATATTCAACACCATCAATTACCGCAAATTTTAGCGGCGTTTTATCAGAACTTGAGGCAATACACCCTGATAGATAATAACGATTTTTATCTAAATAGCTTACATCTAATTCACAATACTTATCATTGAGATTTTTACTGTTTTTTGCGATCGTTTTCACATCACCTGTCACAACAACAGGAATATTCGATGACTTAGAAATAGAGGCTTTCGCTCCTACTTTACCTGGGGTCAATGTTGCATAGAAACAATTATCATCAATAATCACTGCAGATGGTGGAGCATTGTAACAAGCTGTTAGATTATTCCATGACCACCCCTGAGCTTTGTCATGACTTGTAAATATTGAAGTATCGAGAATTACATTTCCTGCAATTTTTTCAATACCTTTTTGACGTAGCTCTGCAATCATATTTTTTAATTGTGCGCGAGTAAAAGTAGGATCGCCACTAAACTGAATAATCAGATCACCATTTAACTGTCTATTACTAACCGTGCCATTAGTTTGCATGCGCGTTATAAATCGGAAATCACTCCCTAATTCAAGCTCAGCTGCCAAAGCGGTTATTACTTTTTGAGTACTTGCAGGTTGTTTAAACTGATCACTTTTATATTTTGCTAATGTCTTAGGATTACTTCCTACAGACTGAATCAAAATGGATAAATCACTTCCTTTAGGTAAAGAAGATACGTAAGGTTCCACTGATTGTGCATGTAATAACCCTGAAAAAAGAGGAAGAAAAAAGAAAATAATTACCCTAAATTTTATCATGAATGTTGGCTCAAAAAGTTATTAAATTAAAACAGTTAAACGAGACCTGCAAATATAACTTTTTTTGATTTAGCTAGCAATATATACTCAATCACTTTTATAATTATGATCTATTTAATAATTCAGCATAACAAGAAACAAAATTCACTCCATATAGCATTTAATACTAGGTAATATAATTATGATTCAAGACTCATTAGGTTTTCCAATAGAAACTATATTGGTATTTATTGGGCTAGCCCTAGCCGCAATTATTATTGATTTATATGCTCACCATAACGATAAACCAATTAGTTTAAGCAATGCCATTGTTTGGTCTCTATTTTGGATAATGGTTGCCCTGGGGTTTGCGCTATACTTGTACCTTCATCATGGCAGTGCTATAGCCAGCTTATTTATTACAGGTTATGTCCTTGAAAAAGCATTATCGGTCGATAATTTGTTTGTGATTATGGCTATTTTTTCGTGGTTTGCAGTACCTAATAATTATCGTCATCGCTTACTTTATTGGGGAGTTATTGGTGCTATTATATTTCGCGCCATTTTTGTCGTAATTGGTACAGGTTTGTTATATTTGGGGCCGTGGATGGAATTTGTATTTTCAATCTTGGTGGCTTGCACAGGAATAATGATGTTGAAAAATCAAGACAATGACCAAGATATCAAAGATTACTCAAATCACTTTGCGTTTCGCATAGCCAAACGTATTTTTCCATCTTATCCCAAAGTTGTCGGCCATCACTTTTTATTATCTCAAAAACAACTTGATACAGAACTTACTAAACCTGAAAACAAAAATTTAGTCGATAAAATACCTAAAAGCAGGTTTTATGCTACACCGCTATTTTTATGTATTATTGTAATTGAACTCAGTGACGTTATGTTTGCCTTTGATTCTGTTCCTGCAGTGATTGCTGTCAGCCAAGAGCCACTAATCGTCTATAGTGCCATGATCTTTGCTATTTTAGGCCTTAGAACGATGTACTTTATTTTACAAGCCATGAAACAGTATTTAGTTCACCTTAGTAAGGCTGTTATCTGCTTACTCTTTTTTATTGCCGGAAAATTAGCTTTAAATGCAAGCAACCATTTATTGGGATATGGTGTTGATATCGATCCAACCACAAGTCTCTATATCGTTTTAGGTATACTTGCTTTGGGTATTATTGCCAGTATTATCTGGCCAGAAAAAAATAAATCTCAGTAACTGCAGTAATGATATTGGCAGGGTTCCCTGCCATTTTGAGTTTAGATTCATTGGCGTTTTAAAGAGCGAATAAAATAGCTCACACCTAAAATAGCAAACCAAATAGGTGTGGCTACTAATGCTTGGCGGGTATCAGCCTCGAAAGTAAGTAACACAATCATGAAAGCAAAAAAAGCTAAACAGACACCGCACATCAAAATCCCGCCAGGCATTTTAAATTGAGATTGTTCATGCAAGTTTAATTTTTTACGACGATAAGCAATATAAGAAATAAGAATCATCGACCAAATAAACATAAATAAAATAGCGGAAATTGTGGTTACTATGGTAAAGGCCTCCATAACATCAGGCACTAAATAAATCAAAACCACACCACCAAATAAACAAGCACACGAAAATACTAAACCATTCGCTGGCACTGAACGACTTGATAATTTACCAAAAGGTTCTGGCGCATCTTGTTTTTTAGCAAGTCCAAATAGCATTCTACTTGTTGAGTAAATACCGCTATTAGCTGAAGATGCTGCTGATGTCAGTACTACAAAATTAATAATACTTGCGGCAGCTGGCAAACCAATTAAAGTAAATAATTCAACAAACGGACTTTTATTTGGAGAAATTAACGTCCACGGTGTGACACTCATAATAATAATTAAAGCAAAAACATAGAAAAAAATAATACGTGCTGGCACGGAGTTAATAGCACGAGGTAAATTTTTGCTCGGATCAACTGTTTCTGCAGCGGTTGTACCAACTAATTCAATTCCCACAAAAGCAAAAATGGCAATTTGAAATCCAGCAAAAAAACCCATAGTACCATGAGGAAAAAAACCACCGTATTGCCATAGATTTGAAAATGTAGCTGTGGTATCAGTTTGTTCAGAATGGAAAGCCGTTACAATAAGCATGAGTCCAATACCAATCAGAGCTAAAATTGCAACAATCTTAATCATTGAAAACCAAAACTCTGTCTCACCAAACATTTTTACAGTTAACAGGTTTAAGGTTAATAGTAAGACAACCGTTAATAACATTGGTATCCAAGATTGTAATTCTGGGAACCAATGTTGAGCATAACCAGCAATTGCGATAACATCCGCAACACCTGTAACCACCCAACAAAACCAATAAGTCCAACCAGTAAAAAAACCCGCCCAAGGGCCTAAAAGGTCGTTGGCAAAATCACTAAAAGACTTGTACTTCAAATTAGAAAGCAGAATTTCCCCCATCGCGCGCATAACAAAAAAAAGGATAAAACCAATAATCATATACACAAAAATAATAGAAGGTCCAGCAAGGCTAATTGTTTTTCCTGAGCCCATAAATAAGCCAGTGCCAATTGCGCCACTGATTGCAATTAATTGAATATGACGATTAGAAAGGTTTCGCTTTAGATCATGCTTTGAGGATGTAATGCTCATCGCTTTTATTACCTTTAGTTTTCAAAATGTTCTAATATTTCTTTTATTATAGGACTATAAAGTCTCCAACGTTAAATCGCAAGCTGAATCTTTATGAAAAATTTTTATGGTTACTTCATAATTATTGGTAGTTTCTTATAATAGAATTGTGTAGCATAACTAGTTATATTACTTAACATATTATATATGATTTACCAAAATGAAAGAAAACAGCCATTATTATCGTTTTTATTTTTTATGTGTTTTACTTGTCTTATCTCTTCTAATTGGTAGCCAATACAATTCAAATAAACCAATCAATCAAGGTCAACAATATAAAGATGGAAAACTATCTTTACCACTTAATATAAATCACCCTCAATTAAGTATTCCAGTTAATATATCAGACTATATTATTCAAATTGAAAAAATTAAATCATCATCCCCATCTTTATATCGTAAAAATGAACAAGTTTATAAGGCTATAGATGAATGGATAAACCACTCTTTAAGGACTGATGAATTTTACAAAGTTGGACTTAACAGTTATGAAATGGCTGGACAAGATGAATACGGTAATGTGCATTTGACAGGCTACTACACCCCGATAATCAAAGCAAGGCATCAACCAACCGCAGAATTTAAATATCCTATTTACAAAATGCCTGATAACAGTGGCGAACAATTACCAAATCGCGAACAAATTTATGATGGTGCATTAGCTGGAAAGGATCTTGAAATTGCTTATAGTAACTCTTTAATGGATAACTTCATTATGGAAGTACAAGGTAGTGCTTATGTTGATTTTGAAGATGGCTCGCCTTTAGTTTTCTTCTGCTATGGGGGTAAAAATAATCATGGTTATTCAAGTATAGGAAGATTATTAGTAGAACAAGGTGAAATAGCAAAAGAAAACATGTCGATACAATCAATTAAAGCTTGGGCTGAAAATAAACATGAAAAGCAACTTAAAGATTTATTAATTCAAAACCATTCATTCGTTTTTTTCAAACCACAATATAATGCTGAGGTTACAGGCGCAGCAGAAGTACCTTTGATTGCAAATGCATCAGTTGCTTCAGATAAATCTATTATTCCTATAGGGTCTGTAGTATTAGTCGATGTACCACTTCTTGATGAAAATGGACAATATCGAGGTAGACGAGAAACTCGACTGATGGTAGCACTCGATGTTGGCGGTGCGATAAAAGGACAACATTTTGACCTTTATTTGGGCATTGGTGATAAACCAGGTAAATTAGCAGGATATTATAACCACTATGGACGTGCATGGGTGCTAAAGCCTTAAACGACTAACATCGACGCCACTAAAAGAACCTGTTAGAATAAAGCAATACAAGCTGAATTGAGGATAACTCATGAGATTATGCGACAGAGATATCGAAGCGTATTTGCAAAATGGTAAATTAAAAATAACACCACAACCTGCTAAAAGCAGTATTAATGGTGCGACAGTTGATGTTAGATTAGGTAACCAATTTAGAACTTTCCGAGAACATACCACACCTTATATAGATTTAAGTGGACCTAAAGAAGAAGTATCAGCTGTGTTAGAACGAGTAATGAGTGAAGAAATGATATTACCTGAGGGGGATGCCTTTTACCTACACCCTGGTGAATTAGCATTAGCTGTAACATTAGAATCAGTCACTATTCCTGACGATTTGGTTGGTTGGTTAGATGGACGTTCATCGCTTGCCAGACTAGGACTTATGGTTCACGTTACAGCTCATCGTATCGATCCGGGTTGGCAAGGACAAATTGTTTTAGAATTTTATAATTCAGGAAAAATTCCATTAGCACTTAGGCCTGGCATGACAATCGGAGCCCTCAGTTTTGAAACACTTACAGGATCTGCTGCAAGGCCATATAATAGAAGGCAAGATGCAAAATATAAAGACCAACATGGCGCTGTCGCCAGTCGTATTGATAAAGACTAAGCGGTTTATAACTATAACAAAGGAACGTTAATATGATCAAAAAAATATTGGTTATTCTTTTTGCCTTAATTTTACTTATCACAATTAGTATTTTTTCGCTTATTGTTTTTGTCGATCCTAACAACTTTCGTGGGTTTATCTCTGATACAGTGAAAGATAAAACAAGTTATGAGTTATCTATTGATGGCAATTTGCGCTGGCATATATGGCCACAAATAAGTATTCTAACCGATTCAGTAAAACTATATGATACTGGCGCTCAAAAGCCGATTTTGATAGCAGATAATATGAGACTAGATGTTGAATTATTACCTCTTTTCTCAAAAAAATTATCAGTTAAAAATGTATTTATCAAATCAGCAATCATCAACATTACAGATGAAAGTAAAGGCAATATTGCAAAAAATGATACTAATAGACCATCTATTAATGCGAATACTCATGAAACATCCGATTCAAAAAATCAAAAAAATTCATCTAGTTGGAAATTTAGCTTAAATAAATTTGAAGTTGCTGATAGTACTGTGGTGCTTCAACATAAAAATGATCTCATTAACTTCAGAAATATCAATCTAGTAGTAGAACAAAATAAAGATAAAAACATTTCAATCGATCTAAGTGGTAATATAGATAAAAATCAACAAGATGCATCATACATAGCCCATGCTTATGTCGATTTAAATCAATTCCCTGAACAAGCAATAATTAATTTAAAAAAATTTGATTTCACTTATAAAGGCGTCGCTAATTCTACTAAAGAACTAAAAGGTAACATAAATGGCGTATTTAACTATCAGCAGACGCCTACGTTGCTGAAAAGCCAAAATTTATCTTTTTCAATTAATGACAATTATTTTACTGGTACTATCAATGCTGAGTTAGCAAATAAACCGTACATAGATGTGCAGGTAAATTCAGATAAAATCGATCTCTCCTCGTTTTTGAAAATAGATGAAAAATCGAATAAAAAGACAACGACCCAACAAACTTCACCTGTGGTGTCAAATATTACTAAAACCAATAATGAATTAAGCTTTCTAAATACTTTTAACGCTAAAGCTAAGTTAAATATTAAACAGATCAATGCTAACAAAATAACATTAAATAATATTAACATTGATATGACTAATAATGACGGTATTGCAATATTTAAAAACATCAGTTTAGATTTTGCTAAGGGTCATATAGTCGCAACAGGTGTTGCAAATGGCAAACAAAAAAATACACTTGTAAAGCTTAATACCAAGATAACTGATGTTGATTTAAATACATTTTTTAACCAAATGGATACGGCACATGATCTAGAAGGCTTATTTAACGCTACAGGGGATTTAGAGAGTAACAGCTTATCAGGTTCCAAACTTTTAGCTAACTTGCAAGGCAATGTCGCTATTGTTGTAAATAATGCAAGACTCAATAATCTGAATATTCAAAGTATTATCCAAAATGCAGCAGCACATTATTCAAAAGATGTCATGACACCTGAAAATCAAAAAAAATATACCGAATTTCATACAATTTCGGCCAATGCTGAATTGAAACAGGGAAATTTGGAGTTTTCGACATTAAACGCTAATTCTGAAACACTTGATGTCATTGACGGTTCAGGAAGAGTCGGAATATTAAAACAGGACTTGGATATAAATTTGAACTTAAAAATGCTAGGTGGTTGGAATGCTAAAAATGAAACTATTGCAAAACTACAAAAGTTAACAATACCGCTGCGCATTTATGGTCAATTTACTAAACTTCGTTACCAAATTGATATTGGTAAATTAGTTACCGATGTGTTAAGTGATAAATTACAAGAACGTTTAGAAAAACTTCGCGATAAATTAGAGAATCATAATTCTAAAGATCATTCGAAATCTAAATCAAGAGCTACCGATATCTTAGGAGAATTACTAAGAAAATAAGAATAAAAAAGGTGAGTAAAACTCACCTTTTTATGCCTAACATAAGCTAATTATAAAATAAACTTACTTAAATCCTCATCTGCAACAAGTTTATCTAAATGATCACCAACGTATTTAGCATCAATTGTAACAGTCTGTCCATCAAGTTCACTCGCCTCAAATGAGACTTCTTCCATCAAGCGTTCCAATACAGTATGTAGCCTACGAGCACCAATATTTTCATTTTGTTCATTCACTTGCCATGCTGATTCTGCTATTTTACGAATACCATCTGGAGTAAAATCGATATTGACACCTTCCGTTGCCATTAGCGCCTTATATTGAACAGTAAGCGAAGCATTTGGTTCTGTTAAAATACGCTCAAAATCTTCACTAGTTAGTGCTTGTAATTCAACTCGAATAGGTAATCGACCTTGCAATTCAGGGATTAAATCAGATGGATTTGCTGTTTGGAAAGCGCCTGAAGCAATAAACAATATATGATCTGTTTTAACAGAGCCATGTTTAGTCGACACAGTACAACCTTCAACTAATGGTAACAGATCTCGTTGCACTCCCTCACGTGAAACATCTGGACCTGATGAGTTACCACGTTTACAGACTTTATCTATCTCATCAATAAAAACAATTCCGTTTTGTTCAACTGCCTCAATAGCTTCATGTTTAAGCTCATCAGGATTAACTAATTTAGCAGCTTCTTCTTCAATTAGCTGTTTAAATGCATCTTTGATCTTCATTTTACGTGGTTTAGTTTTTTGTCCACCTAAATTTTGAAACATTGACTGCAACTGATTCGTCATCTCTTCCATACCTGGAGGCGCCATAATTTCAACACCAATATTGACACCTGCGACTTCAATTTCAATCTCTTTATCATCAAGTGCACCTTCACGTAGTTTTTTGCGAAAAGCTTGCCTTGCAGCTGAATCAGTATTATTTTCAACTTGTCCCCAACCATCTTTAGCCGGCGGTACAAGTACATCTAAAATACGATCCTCTGCTAATTCTTCCGCTCTATTACGGTTACGTTCAATCGCTTCTTGACGGATCATTTTTACCGCAGAATCAGTTAAATCACGAATAATGGAATCAACTTCTTTACCTACATAACCAACTTCAGTAAATTTAGTCGCTTCGACTTTAATAAACGGAGCATGTGCTAATTTTGCTAAACGTCTTGCAATTTCCGTTTTACCAACACCTGTTGGGCCAATCATAAGTATATTTTTGGGTGTAACCTCATGACGCAATGTTTCATCAAGTTGCATACGACGCCAGCGATTACGCAGTGCTATAGCCACAGAACGTTTTGCTTTATCTTGTCCTATGATGTGTTGGTTTAGTTCGCTTACAATTTCGCGAGGAGTCATTTCAGACATAATAATATTCTCTTTAATTCGGTTGATTAGTAATTGAGTTCTTCAATAGTTTGGAAGTTATTGGTATATACACAAATATCGCCCGCTATTGACAATGATTTTTGTACGATATCGTGTGCAGAAAGTGAGGTATTATCTAGTAAAGCTCGAGCCGCTGCTTGCGCATAAGGACCGCCAGACCCAATAGCAATTAAATCATCTTCTGGTTGGATAACATCACCAGTACCTGTAATAATCAATGATGCACTTTCATCAGCAACAGCAAGTAATGCTTCTAGTTTGCGTAACATTCTATCGGTTCGCCAATCTTTAGCGAGTTCAACAGCAGCCTTAGTTAAATGTCCTTGGTGCATCTCTAATTTCCGCTCAAACAGCTCAAATAGTGTAAAAGCATCAGCAGTACCACCAGCAAAACCTGCAATCACTTTGTTATTATATAAACGACGAACTTTACGGGCATTACCCTTCATAATAATACGTTCGCCTAACGTGACTTGACCATCACCACCAATAACGACTTGCCCCTCACGACGGACACTGACAATTGTTGTCATGTTCTGCTCCTTCTTTTACTTAAAAACTTGATTCGAAATGAATAGAGGATATATTGGGATGATTAATGTAATTTCAATATTCACATTTGAAGATATAGATAATTTATTGTAAAAAAGTTTCAGAAAACATCGTGTTTGCGTATAAAAATTATTTCGGTTGAAAGTCAATTGTCATCGTTTTGACTTGATTATAAAAACCACTTGCAGGTTTGGGAATTACAGCTTGTTTAGTCGCAGCAAGCGCTTCTCGACATAATGCGTCATCACCACCTTTTGCACTAACATCAAGTAATAAGCCATCAGGTGCTATTTGAATATCTAACACACAATTTCGACCACTATATAATTTGTTAGGATTAATAAACTTATTACTGATGGCATTTTGAACTAAAGATTTATATTTATTAAGTTCTCCATCTGAAACACCTTTACGAGCAGCGGCACCACCTGATGGAGTTGGTGCGCCTGATGTCAATCCACCTAGCAGATTATCAAGTTCTTTATCTTTTTTAGCTTGTGCGGCTTTTTTTGCTTTTTCGGCAGCAGCTTTGTCAGCGGCTTGCTTTTTTGCTTGTTCTTCTTTTTGCTTATTTAATTCTTCTTGTTTACGTTCATTTTCAATTCGTTGCTTTTCAATAAGTTCTTGTTCAGCTTTTTGTTTCGCCAATTCTTGTTGTTTACGCAAAGTTTCTTCTCGTTGTTTATCCAACAATTCTCGCTCTGCTTTTAATTTAGCTTCCTGCTCTGCTTTTTGTTTTGCTAATTCAGCCTGCTGTTGCTCTAAACGCTGTTTTTCAGCCTGTCTTTTTTGCTCTTCTAACTGTTCTTTTACTTTGCGAGCTTCTTCTTCTTTCTGCCTTGCTACCTGCGCAGCTTGTGCAGCCTCTGCTTCTTGCTTTTGTTGCTGTTCAACTTTTAATCGCTCCTTTTCTAGCTCTTTAAGTCGCTGTTGTTGGGCAAGCTGCTGCTCTTGTAGCTTCCGAGCCTGCTCATCTATTTGTTGCTGCCTTTGTTGTTCTGCTTGTTTTTGGCTCACCTGTGTCTTTAATTGTCTTTGATATTGTTCGGTCATGACGGAAGGATCAACCATAATAGCATCAATAGCATTTCCATTAACGCTACCATAGTTAGCATCGTTATCATACATAGCTCGGTAACCCAAAATAATAATTAAAATCACGTGTAATATAATGGATACGATAATAGCTATACTTAATTTTGAATTTGACTTATAAGACATTGCAGACTTCTTGCTATATTATTTTATTTAAATTGGTTGAGTCATTAAACCCACAGACTTAACACCTGCAGATTGTAATAAATTCAACGCTTTTATAATTTCTTCATAGGGAACATCTTTAGCGCCACCAACTAAAAAAACAGCTTTTTCGTTAAGTGACATCTGTTGCTTAACTTCTGCAACAATTTGTTCTTGTGGTAAATTAGATTGACGGTTCTGATCAATAATCAGTGAATATATACCAATACCAGACACTTCAATAATGATTGGTTTATTTTCTGAAGGGGAGACCGTTTTAGATTCTGACGCTTGTGGCAGATCAACCTCGACACTTTGGCTAATAATTGGCGCTGTTGCCATAAAAATAAGCACTAAAACTAATAACACATCAAGCAAAGGTACTATATTGATTTCAGATTTAGTTGTATAACGTGAACGTCTACTCATAATTATTTCCTGACAGCAACTGCTTGACGTTGTAAAATTGCTGAAAATTCATCAATAAAGTTAAGGTAGCTTTGTTCAATTCGGTTCACACTTAATGACAAGCGGTTATAGGCAAGAACCGCAGGAATAGCAGCAAATAAACCAATTGCAGTGGCAATTAATGCCTCAGCAATCCCAGGTGCAACCATTTGTAATGTTGCTTGTTTAGCAGAGCCTAAAGAAATAAATGCATTCATAATACCCCAGACAGTACCAAACAAACCAATATATGGACTAATAGAACCCACTGTACCTAAAAAAGGGATATGCAATTCTAAAATATCAAGCTCACGATTCATTGCTAAACGCATAGAACGTGATGATCCATCTAAGGCTGATTCTGCCATATTTGGGTTAATTTGATAAAGTCGTGAAAACTCTTTAAAACCTGAATAGAAAATATGTTCTGTACCACTAATATCTTCTTTATTAAATTTTGCTTTATCAAATAAAACATTTAAATCATCTGCAACCCAAAAACTATTATCAAATTGCTCAATCTGTTTTTTAGCTTTACCTAAAATCTTAGTTCGTTGAAATATAATAGCCCACGACATAACAGAAAAAGTAAGTAACAACAACATAACGCATTTTACTAATAAACCTGCTTGCAAAAACAGATCAATAATATTCATATAAACTCCAAAACTAATAACTTAGGAAGCCCACATGGCTTCATCTTAGTGATATTCACACAAGCAATAAGAACATCCGCTGTGCTGATAACTTGGTTATTTTGATTAAAAATAGTCTGCTTAAAAATAATAGACGCCTTGCGAACTTGCTCAGCACTAGTCTTAATAGTCAGCATATCATCTAAACGAGCCGGGAAATGGTAGCTAATATCCATCTTTTTTACCACAAAAGCAATACCCTCTTGTAATAACTTTTGCTGGCTAATATCAAGTTGCCTTAGCATTTCGGTCCTAGCTCGTTCAAAAAAAGCAAGATACCTAGCATGGTAAACGACGCCACCCGCATCTGTATCTTCATAGTAAACTCTTGCATTCCATATAAATTGTTTCATGTCCAAATCGCACTAATTAAATTTGAGACTATTATATCTGAATACAAAATTCGCTGCACTATGATATGAAAAAAACCAAATGAAAACAATTATCATTTATTTTTAACAGCCATACATAAAAATAAAAAGGTGGCTATTTGCCACCTTTTTTATTACTTTTTAAATCATATTATTTGTTATTAGACTCTTTTTCGCTACTGTCTCGCTCAACCCATAAGCCAATTATAGCTGATAGCATACACGCAGCAATAAGTCCTATAAACCATAAAACGTAATACATAATAGTTCCTTAATAAAGAGAATGTTTATTATTTTCGATATGATTTTTATCCAGTCTTCCAAACATTTTAATATATGACCAAATGGTATAAAAAAGAACAATAGGCAAAAATATAAGAACAACAACAAACATAATATTAAGTGTTAATTGACTTGATGATGCATCCCATATTGTCAAACTTGCATTTGGCATAATGCTTGAAGGCATAATGAATGGGAAAGTTGCAATACCATAGGTGAATAGAACACACGCAATGGTTAATGCTGATGAAATAAATACTAATGCATTTTTATTTAAACTAGAAAAAAGAATGGTTAATAGTGGTAACATTACCCCTAAAGCAGGCACTATCCATAAAATAGGATAATTCATATAGTTAGCTAACCACGATGCATCAGTAGATACTGTTTTATTCAATGGATTAGATGCGGCATTATAATCAATGACACTAGTAACTTCATAACCATGAATACCAAATGCCACCCAAACACCTGCTAACACAAATGCAATTAGCATAACCAAACTAGCGATTTGTGTAGCTTTTCTAGCTCTTAAATAGAGCTCGCCCGATGTTTTCATCTGTAACCATGCTCCACCATGAGCAACAAATAACATTAAACTCACAACACCTGTCAATAGTGCAAAAGGATTAAGCAAACCGAAGAAATTACCATCATAAAACACTCGATAAGAGTTATCAAACCTAAACGGAACACCTTCTAATAAGTTGCCAAAAGCGACACCAAAAACGAGTGCAGGTACAAAGCTACCTGCAAAAATGCCACCATCCCATAAATTACGCCATTTTGAGTTCTCTAGTTTACTACGATAATCAAAACCGATTGGTCTAAAAAACAGCGCGCAAAGCACTAAAATCATCGCAATATAAAAACCAGAAAATGACGCAGCATAGGCCATAGGCCAAGCGGCAAATATTCCCGCCCCAGCAGTAATTAACCAAACTTGGTTGCCATCCCAATGAGGAGCAATTGCATTAATCATAATACGACGTTCCGTATCTGTTTTACCGATAAAAGGTAATAAAATACCCACGCCCATATCAAAACCATCTGTGACAACAAAACCGATTAAAACAACACTAATCAGCACCCACCAGATGACGCGTACAATTTCGTAATCAATCATTGTGTATACTCCCTATGCCCTATTTTGTTATCGGTTGTGTTTTTTCATAATGATAGTTGCCCGTCCCTAACGAACTTGGTCCTAAGCGAGCAAACTTAAACATTAAGAATAATTCAGCAACTAAGAACAATGTATAAAGCCCACAAATAAGTACCATAGTGAATAACACTTCACCCGCTGTTAATGATGAATTGGCCACTCCAGTCGGTAAAATATCTTGAATCGCCCAAGGTTGACGTCCATATTCTGCAACAAACCAACCAGATTCACAAGCTAACCATGGGAACGGTAAAAATAGGACTAATAAACGATGTAACCAACGTTTTTCACCAATTTTATTTTTATAAGTTACCCATAATGCAAACCCCGTACCAAGAATCATTAGCAGACCTAAACCAACCATGACTCTAAACGCCCAAAATAGTGGCCATACTGTAGGAATTGAGTCCTCTGTCGCAGCTTTAATATGTTCTTCAGTCGCTTGAGGAATAGTTAGATTATCACGATCAGTAAAGCGTTTGACCAGATAACCATAGCCTAAATCAGCTTTATTATCCTCGAATGCTTTAAGGACGTCAGGATCTTGATTACCTTGTTGGATTTTTTCTAAATTTGTATAAGCTAAAATACCTTTACGAATCCTCGTTTCGTTATTCGCTAATATATCTTTTAAACCTGTTACTTGCGTGTCCAATGAACGCGTGGCCATTATGCCCATTGCATAAGGAATTTCTATTGCAAATAAATTTTCTTTATTCTTTTGTGATGGAAAGGCAATAGCATTGAATGATGCAGGTGCAGGTTGAGTTTCCCATTCAGCTTCAATGGCAGCAAGTTTAGCAGGTTGGACAGTTGTCAGTTCGTGCCCCGCTTCATCGCCCATAATAGCTACTGCAATTGACATGATAAGACCAAAGGGAGCAGCTACAGCAAAAGAACGTTTTGCAAATCCGACATCCCGTTTTTTTAGTAAATAATAAGAGCTGATGCTTAATACAAAGATCGCACCGGTCAAATAACCAGCAGCAACGGTATGAACAAATTTATATTGAGCAACGGTGTTAGTAATCAACTCAAAAAAGTTCGCCATTTCCATGCGTGAATTAATTGGGTTAAATTCAGATCCCACTGGGAATTGCATCCAACCATTAGCAACTAAGATCCAAAGTGCTGAAAGATTAGAACCAAATGCAACACACCAAGTTACCATTAAATGTTTACCACGGCTTAATCTATCCCAACCAAAAAAGAACAAACCTACCATGGTTGATTCTAAGAAAAATGCCATTAAACCTTCAATGGCTAATGGCGCACCAAAAATATCACCCACATAATGTGAATAATAAGACCAGTTAGTACCAAATTGAAATTCCATGGTCAAGCCAGTTGCGACCCCAACGGCGAAGTTGATAGCAAACAGCTTACCCCAGAATTTTGTCATATCTTTCCAAACTTGCTTGCCACTAACAACGTATACCGTTTCCATAATTGCTAGCATAAACGCTAAACCCAGCGTTAATGGTACAAAAATAAAATGATACATTGCAGTGAGTGCAAACTGGAGACGTGAAATTTCTACTATATCTAACATAAACGCTCCCTAAATCTTAAATGCTCACAAATTTTTTACGTTATTGATGAACATTATACACAGATAATTACAAAATAATAATTGATATACATCAAAAAAACTATATCGCAATTTGTTTTTTTACAGCATCGCCGATTTCGGCAAGACTTGTTACAACTGTAATACCTGCCGATTGCAATGCTTTAGATTTTTCCACCGCGGTGCCTTTATTACCCGAAATAATGGCTCCTGCATGCCCCATGCGTTTGCCTGATGGGGCAGAAATACCCGCAATATAAGCAATCACAGGTTTAGTTACGTGCTTTTTAACATATTCAGCAGCTTCTTCTTCGGCACTCCCACCAATCTCGCCGATCATCACAATAACTTCAGTTTTAGGATCTTGTTCAAGTAACGCTAAAATAGAAATAAAATCGCTACCTGGAATAGGATCACCGCCGATGCCCACACACACAGATTGCCCTAAACCGATATCGGTTGTTTGTTTAACCGCTTCATAAGTTAAGGTACCGGAACGAGAAACAATTCCTACCTTTCCTGCACGATGGATATGACCTGGCATAATACCTATTTTACATTCATCAGGGACAATAATTCCCGGACAGTTCGGTCCAATCATTACAACATCATTTAACTGTAATTTTTCTTTAACAACAAGCATATCTAGAGTTGGGATACCTTCAGTAATACAAACAATGAGTTTAATACCTGCATCAATTGCTTCTAAAATCGAATCTTTACCAAAGGCTGCTGGCACATAAATGACACTTGCTGTTGCACCTGTTGCTTCAACCGCTTCTTTAACTGTATTAAAAACGGGTAAACCTAAATGAATTGTACCACCTTTGCCTGGCGTTACGCCACCGACTAACTTGGTACCATAATCAAGTGCTTGCTGTGAATGGAAAGATCCTTGACTCCCAGTGAATCCTTGGCAGATAACTTTGGTTTCTTTATTAACTAAAATTGACATAATAACTATTCTCCACGCACCCTATCATTAAGCAACAGCGACAATTTTTTGGGCCGCATCGGTTAAACTTTCTGCAGTAATAACATTTAATTTACTTTTCGCTAAAATTTCTCGAGCAAGCGGAGCATTATTACCTTCAAGACGGACAACAACGGGAACAGTCAGGCCTATTTCTTTAATTGCACTAATAACGCCATCGGCAATTAAATCACAACGAACAATGCCACCAAAAATATTAACCAAAATCGCTTTCACATTTGTATCAGATAATATTAACTTAAATGCTTCAGCAACGCGTTCTTTCGTTGTACCTCCACCGACATCCAAAAAGTTGGCTGGTTCACCACCATATAGTTTAATAATATCCATAGTTGCCATCGCAAGACCTGCGCCATTAACCATACAGCCAATATTGCCATTTAATGATACATAGCTAATACCTTGTTTTGCAGCAATTGACTCACGCTCATCCTCTTGAGTTGTATCTCTTAAAATAGTTAAATTAGGATGCCTAAAAAGCGCGTTATCGTCTAAAACAACTTTTGCATCTAAACAAATGAGTTCTTCTGAATCAGTAATCACTAACGGATTGATTTCAGCTAGTGAAACATCATTTTCTAAAAAGAGTTTTGCTAAATTAACAAATAATTTTGTAAACTGATTAACTAATTTTCCTGTTAACCCCAATTTAAACGCAAGTTCACGACCTTGATAAGCACAAGGACCGGTTAAAGGATCAAGTGAGGTTTTATAAATTAAGTGTGGTGATTTTTCGGCAACGCTTTCTATATCAACCCCCCCCTCTGTCGATGCCATAATCACAATACGCTTCGAACTGCGATCGACCACCGCCCCTAAATACAGTTCTTTGTGAATATTAGACGCCTTTTCAATTAAAATCTTATTAACTGGCTGACCTTTATCGGTGGTTTGATAAGTAACAAGGTATTGCCCCAACCAATTTTCAGCAAATTGCTTTATTTCATCATAATTTTGAGTACATATAACGCCACCGGCTTTACCTCTCCCGCCTGCATGAACTTGACATTTAGCAACCCAAGAACCTGAAGGTAATTGAGCTAATATATCTTGTATTTCACCAATTGAGTTACAAACGTACCCTTCTGGCACGGGTAAATTATATTGCTTAAAAAGATATTTAGATTGATATTCATGCAAATTCATAAAGAAATTCCATAGCCAATGTTAATATGAAAACAGGTAGTAATTCTAATGCAAGATGAATAAATTGTATAGCAAATAATAACTTATGTTCTGTGCAATTTAGAACGATTGCTGATAATAGATGACAATGATATACTCCTAAAATATTTAATAAGGTAAATAGTAAAGGTACAAATATGAAACAAGTTGGTATTTTTTTTGGTAGTGACACAGGTAATACAGAAAATGTAGCAAAGCAAATCCAACTCATTTTGGGTAGTGACAAAGCTGAACTTTTCGACATTGCAAAAGCCTCTAAAGAGAACATTGAACAATACAATTACCTATTTTTTGGTATTCCAACTTGGTACTATGGTGAGTCTCAAGCAGACTGGGACGACTTTTTCCCCAATTTAGAAAAAATAAATTTTAGTGGTAAAACCGTGGCGATTTTTGGTTGTGGCGATCAAGAAGACTATGCCGAATATTTTTGTGATGCCATGGGAACACTTCGCGATATTATTGAGCCTAAAGGTGCCAAAATTGTTGGGCATTGGTCAACTGAAGGTTATAGTTTTGAAGCGTCAAAAAGTTTAGTTGACGACACACATTTCGTTGGTTTAGCAATTGACGAAGATCGTCAACCAGAATTAACTGAACAGAGAATCAACAATTGGGTGAACCAAGTTAAAACCGAAATGAAAATTTAATCTATTAAAATGATTTCTTTTATTTACCGTATATAGTTCCTATAATAGGTAATTATTCATCACTAATGGGAAGTAATATGACAAATCATGATAATAATGCGGCACTCAAAAGCGCTGGTTTAAAGGTTACACTACCTCGATTAAAGATTTTAGAGTTATTACGAGATCCTTCATGTCAACATATTACAGTAGAAGATCTTTATAAAAAACTACTTGATATGGGTGAAGAAATCGGGCTTGCAACCGTTTATCGTGTTTTGAATCAATTTGACGATGCAGGAATTGTTACTCGCCATAACTTTGAGGGTGGCAAAGCAGTTTTCGAACTAGCTACACAGCAACATCACGATCATTTAATTTGTTTAGATTGTGGCGAAGTATTTGAGTTTCGCGATGATATTATTAATGCGAGACAAAAAGAAATCGCCGAACAATATGGTGTAAAATTGACTTTTCACAGTTTATATCTTTATGGGCATTGTCAATCTGGCAACTGTAAAGCGCATCCTGAACTTCATCACAAAAAATAAGCCTATTCCAATAGGCTTTTTACTTATTTTTAAATATGACAACTTACCTTTTTATTAGGTTAACAATCAAATGAAACAGCTTTTAAACTTTATTCCTCTGGTGTTCTTTTTTGTTTTTCTAACCATGTATGATGTCTTTGTTGGCGTTCAAGCATTGATGATCGCCGCAACAGTATGCTTTCTTCTCATTCTTATTCTATATAGAAAAATAGATAAAGTAGAATTGATCTCTTATCTAATGATCATGGTTTTCGGTGGATTTACACTTTATTTGCGTGACCCGAATATAATCAAATGGAAAGTCACTATTATTAATTTTTTATTTGCCACAGCCTTATTAATTAGCCAATACTTTTTCAAAAAAAACCTACTTCAAAAAATGCTAGGCAAAGAAATACAGCTTGATACTGCTATTTGGAATAAACTAAATTTATTATGGATCTTCTTTTTTATATTATGTGGCGCCATTAGTTTAGGTGCAACCTATTACACGACGGACGATTTCTTTTGGATATTTAAAGTATTTATTTTACCTGGCGCATCGTTACTATTATCGTTAATATCAGGTATTTATATTTACAAAAATATGAATAAAGATATAGATAATAAACAATAAGTTATAACAAACGGAGTATTTTAGCATGACACAAGATACAACCCCTAAAGGTCAATTAGTGCTTAGAACGCTTGCCATGCCGGCTGATACCAATCCTCACGGACACATTTTTGGTGGGTGGATCATGTCTCAAATGGATCTTGCTGGTGGTATTTTATCAAAAGAGATCGCAAGAAATCGGGTTGTAACAGTTAATGCTAGTAGCATTACATTTTACAAACCAGCAATGGTAGGTGATGTTGTTTGTTGTTATGCACATTGCATCAAAACAGGAAAAACATCAATCACGATAGGTATTGAAGTTTGGGTTAAAAAAGTCATTGATACATCTGACACTACACAACGTTTTTGCATAACAGATGCTGTATTCACTTATGTTTCAGTAGATAAACATAATAACCCAAAACCATTACCTGAGGTTTTTCAACATTATGATTGTACTAAAGATCCAATAGCTAAACTGAATCTAATTCATAGCTAAGTAAATATGCAATTTACCTCATTTCATGCTTTAATCAGTACTTTGATCTTCCTTGTTTATTGGCTGATTATTGTTTCAACAACATTACGAATTGTCTTCAAACGAAGACCAACGACTTATGTTATTGCATGGATGTTAGTCATTTATATCTTACCACTTGTTGGTGTGTTCCTTTATTTTACACTGGGTGAAGCTCACTTAGGGCAGCAACGCGCTAAGCGAGCGCAAAAAATGCGTCCAACGATTTCTAAGTTTATTAACCGACTAAGTGACTTTCCAGATATCTTCACTAAAAACGTAAGCCAAGTCAGCAAGCCGATTTTCCAGCTTTGTAAACACCAAACAGGGTTTGATGGAATTAATGGTAATCATATTGAGCTATTGAGTGAAACAAACGTCATTTTCGACCGCTTAATTGATGATATCAATCGAGCAACGTCCAATATTGAAATGGTATTTTATATCTGGAATGAAGGCGGTCGGGCTGATGATGTCGAGCAAGCACTCATTCAAGCAACTAAACGAGGCGTAACTTGTCGATTAATGGTTGATTCTGCTGGTAGCCGACATTTTATTAAGTCCAACGCAAGTAAAAGAATGCGTGATGCTGGTATTACCATTATTGAAGCTTTACAAGTCAACTTGCTTCGATTTATGTTTCGACGTCTGGACTTACGTCAACACCGCAAAGTAGCTATTATCGATAACTATATCACTTATACTGGCAGCATGAATATTGTCGATCCACGTTTTTTTAAACAAAATAAACATGTTGGCGAATGGGTTGATATCATGGTTAGAGTAAGTGGTCCAGTTACAACACTTATGGGCGCTATATATGCCTGCGATTGGCAGCTAGAAACAGGCAAATATTTAGCCCTACCACAAATCACTGATTTTGCCGAACCACCAGAAGATAAAAAACACATTATGCAATTAATCGCATCAGGTCCTGGCTATATGGAAAGCATGATACACCAAGTATTATTAACGGCAATTTATTCAGCGCAAGAACAAATTATTTTTACTACACCTTATTTAGTACCGACTGATGATATTTTACACGCTGTATGCACCGCAACTCAGCGAGGTGTTGAAGTCATCATCATTATTCCCAAAAATATTGATTCACTAATGGTAAAATGGGCAAGCCGGGCTTTCTTTTCAGAGTTATTAAACGGTGGTGTCAAACTTTATCAATTCAAAGACAACTTATTACATACCAAAAGTGTTTTAATCGATAATCAATTAAGCCTTGTTGGCACTGTAAATTTAGATATGCGCAGCTTATGGCTTAATTTTGAAATTACAACTGTAATTGATGATGCAGAATTTGCTCAGTCACTATCAATTCTCTTACAAAAATATTTATCTCATTCAGATAAAATAAGTACTGAAAAATGGAACCAACGCCCAATTTGGCAACGCATTGTTGAACGACTATTTTACTGTTTTGCTCCTTTGCTATGATTTTTAAGTTAATTTTAAGCTCTCAGCTATTATTACTAGTTGTTAATAACCACTTTGAGAAACATCGGGTAAAAACTGATTATCCGCTAAACGATAAACTTCGCTCTCGATAGAACCATCAACATTAAGTGTGATTTCTCGCCAACCTGGCGCATCATCACTAGATACTCGAAAATCATAACATTCAGGTTTAAATTGAAAACACGTTGAAGGAGTTGAAAATGCGTGACAATGATGCCAAACATAATCTTGTTTTTGATGAATGTGTCCCCAACCTATTCCCTTTACATTAACATTTTTTTGAATAATTTGCTCGAGTTGATCACTATTTTTTAAAATATGGTGATCTAACCAATGACATCCAGAATTAATTGGATGATGGTGTAAAAAAACTAATGCATTTCGAGCAAAATGCTCAGTTAAAGCATTTTGTAAAAATTCAAGTTCAGCTTCTGGTAAAAATCCATATGCTTGACCAATAACTTGGCTGTTTAATAAAACAACCAGCCAGTTATCCCCCAATAACACTATTTTATTATCAGCCAGCTGATAATTTGCAAACACATCTTGCATACTAGCATAGTTATCATGGTTGCCAGCTAACCACACACAAGGCGTATTAAACTTGTTTATTTGCTCGGCAAAACGGGCATAAGCTTTTTTAGAACCATCTTGTACAAAGTCACCTGTTGCCACAATCAAATCAAACTGCTTATTATTACGTCCAATTTCATTGATAACTGCTAAAAAACTTGCATTGGAATTAATACCAAGCAATGAACCATCTTCATCAGCAAAAAGATGAGTATCAGTTATATGCAATATTTTACCGTAATTTTTATTACGAATTGGAAGTTTTAACAATGACCTCAAAATTCACTCCAATTACTTATCAATCTATAATTATGGTTAATAGTGTCAGCAACAAAATAGGCATTGTGACAGGCAACATAATTTTTATTATAAATCTTAGTGTTATACAAAAGTGTAAAACAGTTCACACTTTTATGAAAGAAATAATTAAATTTGAATACTAAAAAAGTTATTCCCACTCTTTTTTTAATAATTGATAATTAAGTTCTAGCCATTGAAGCGCAATAATTGATGCAGCATTGTTAATCACTCCATCTTTCATCCATTGATAAGCTTGATTGCGACCAACAACATGAACTTTAATATCTTCGCTTTCTTCAGCAAGACCATGAATACCTTTGGCTGTTGATGAATCGACTTCACCCACTAAAATATGCAATTGTTCTGTTAACCCACCGGGTGATGCTAAATAACTGATGATAGGTTTACATCGACCAATAACGACTCCAGCTTCCTCCATTGCTTCACGTTTTGCTACTTCTTCAAATGATTCATTTTCATGATCTATCATGCCTGCAATGAGTTCTAGCATCCAAGGACTATCTTGCGTTTCAATAGCGGCAATCCGAATTTGTTCAATTAGCACAACTTCATCACGTTTTGCATCATATGCTAAAAGCACAACTGCATGTCCACGTTCTAAAATTTCGCGTGTTACAACCTCGCTCATTGAACCATCAAATTTGCGATATTGAAAACGATATTCAAACAAAGAAAAAAAACCTTTATACAAGATTCGTTTAGTTAGATTAAATACATCATTTTTGTCAAAATGTACCGGATTATTTTTAATTTTCATATATATTCTCGATTTTAAAATGAATTTGAATAAAAAGTGCGAATGGCATGCAAACTATGCTTACTATATACTAATTATCTGTTAAAATTATGCCATTAAAAATACTACTATATTTTAATGATTTTTAAAGAGAAGATTAATGAAAAAAACTTTAACCTTTTTAATTGGCTTAGCATTAAGTCAATCTGTCTTTGCTGAAAATTTAATTCAAGTTTATGAACAAGCAAAAGAAACCAACCCAGATCTGCGCAGTTCATTAGCTGAAAAAAATAAAGCATACGCGGCAATTTCAGGTTCTCGAGCGAGTTTACTACCGCAAGTTGGTTTAAGTGCTTCTTACGGTGTAACTCATGGTCGACGTGATACGAGTGGTATAAAATCCAAAAGTGGCAATTTATACCAAGTAACGGCTTCTCAAAGCATTTTTAATTTCTCAAATTGGAAAGCCTTAGATATTACTAAAAAACAAGCAAGTGTTGCCGATATTGCTTATCAATACCAAGGTCAAACATTAATCTTAAATACTTCTGTTGCTTATTTTAATGTACTAAAAGCACTGGATGCATTGAGCTTTATTGATGCCCAGAAAAAAGCCATTGGACGTCAGTTAGAACAAACTCGTCAACAACATCAAGTTGGTTTAGTCGCCATTACTGATGTACAAAATGCCCAAGCTAACTATGACCTAACTGTTGCACAACAAGTTAACGCATTAAATGAACTAAACAATGCCATCGAAGATTTACGTCAAGTCAGTGGTCGTTTTTATTCTAATTTAGCAAGCGTTAACACCAACACTTTTAGAACGGAAAAACCAACGCAAATCAGTACATTGTTAAAGCAATCCGAAGCATCTAATCTTAATTTATTAACAATGAAATTAAATCGAGACATCGCACGTGAACAGATCAGACTTTCACAAGCAGGCCATCTGCCTACAGCAAGTGTAGATGCATCAACTAATTTAAATAAAACTGATAGATATGGTAATAACATAGCGCCAGGTGCACATGGTGGTAAATCTTATTCAGGAAATAACTATGTTGGTGTCAGTGTAAATCTACCTATCTTTTCGGGTGGTGCAACAATATCTAAAGTTGAACAAGCACAACAAAATTACGTGAGTTTCAGCGAAAAACTAGAAAGTACCAATCGTGGCGTAATTAATCAAGTACGTTCATCATACAACAATATTTCATCATCAATAAGTGCAATCAAAGCTTATCAACAAGCAGTAGTTTCTGCACAAAGTTCATTAGAAGCCAATAATTCAGGTTATCAAGTTGGAACACGAACAATTGTTGACGTATTAAATGCCACAACCCAGCTATACAATTCTAAACGAAATTTATCTGATGCAAAATATAATTATCTAACTAGCTTACTCCAATTAAAATATGCAGTAGGAACCTTAACTGCTAACGATTTAGTTTATCTAAACAATATGTTAGGTAAAGAAGTGAGCACTTTAGTGACGATAAAATAGCTATTGGTTCTTTTATGACAACTGTTAAAAAGGCGAGCAAATCGCCTTTTTAACAGTTATTTAATAATTTAATATTTAAAAATCACATATCCTGCTAACTTTAACTTTGTTAATCATATTCTGCTATTTTAATTAAAAATATAGTAAACGCGAATTTTGTAACACGCTCCGATAAAACAGGTAAGCTTATATCCTAAATGTATCATTTGCTCGATAATAATTTATTTCGTCAATAAACCAATTATCATCATGTCCATAATTCGATTTATTTTGGGCTATATAGTCTAATGAACCAACTAACATCCACCCTCTTAAATTTAATCCTTGAACGATAAAAGGCATTTCCATACCCTCTTCATCCAGATATATTTCATCATCATTTAAATCTTGAATATAATCCCATGGAATATAATAAAACTCTGTATGTTTTGGATCACTATTCCACAATTCTAAGTTTGCATAAATCCATTCACCTTGATCTAAAAGATAGAGGTTCATGATTAATTCATCTATAGACTTAAAGCTATTCATTAGTATTTTTAAATTTGAATAGACAAAACAAAGTGTAAATATCCATTTTTCATAATAAAATTTTTAGGCGTTACCCGTTTCGGGATTTTATCTATCGATTTCACCACCAACAAACAGATCATCTGGTAATTCAGTGACAAATGTATGACTTAAATTCAAATCACCACCGACAGATAAGTTATTTGGCAATCGGGTTATTTGAGTATAACCAAGCCCTAAGTCACCACCGACAATAAGATTATTAGGCAATTGAGAAATGGCTGTTTCGCTTAAATCTAAATCACCTCCAACCATTAAATCATCAGGTAAAGCTGTGATCGCATTATTACATATATATAAATCACCATAGACAGTTAATTTTTTAGGCATTTTATAAACTGATCCATCAGGCCAATAAAAATCGCCCATTACAGTCAAATAGTCGCATAATTCACTGACTGACGCACCAACCAAATCCAAGCTTTCATAAATATACAATATACCATCACGTGCTGAGTAAATAACCCCATGCTTATTTAAATAATCAAAAAAATCCATTACACTTGCTAATATTTTTAGGTCAAAATTTTATATAATACCTACCGGAACTATTAAAATATCACATAAAAAATATCTATTTGTCATATCGAGAAATAGCGGACTTAGATATATCGATATATCATTTTTTATACTCAAACGTATAGTTTTCTGAAACTTCTTAACAAGCATATTAACTTGTTAAGATGTATTTTTTACATGATGAGAATAAAAATTACGAAATGCGCATTCCCGGTTTAGCACCACTATCTGGCGATAACAAATACACGCCGTCACCATCATCTTTACCACTGGCACAAAGCACCATACCTTCTGAAACACCAAAGCGCATTTTACGAGGGGCTAAGTTAGCAATCATAATGGTTAAACGCCCAATTAGTACTTCTGGATCAGGATAAAACTGCTTGATGCCTGAAAACACATTACGAGTTTCATCACCAATATCAAGCGTCAACTGGAGTAATTTATCGGATCCTTCAACAAAACAGGCATGTTTAATTAAAGCAACACGCATATCAACTTTGGTAAAATCGTCAAAATTAATCGTATCGGCAATAGGTTCGGCAACATTTGTTTTAGCTGGTGTTGCTAGGGCAACTTGTTCTTTTGTTTCTTCAATCATGGCAGTAATTTTATCCATATCAATACGGTTAAATAGGGCTTTAAACTGATTT
Source organism: Gilliamella sp. ESL0250 (assembly GCF_013345045.1). NCBI lineage: Bacteria > Pseudomonadati > Pseudomonadota > Gammaproteobacteria > Orbales > Orbaceae > Gilliamella > Gilliamella sp. ESL0250. Next base: position 93,895 of record NZ_JAAEDV010000010.1, read on the forward strand.
ATCTTATGGCCAGTTAACGCATTAGCAATAGTATTCCATTCTAATTTGCTATTTAAAAATGCTTCTGTTCGCTCAGCTAATGAAGGCACTATTGGTTTTAAATAGGTCATTAAAATACGGAATAGGTGAATACCCATTGAGCAAATATCTTGCAATGTTTGATCTTGCCCTTCTTGTTTAGCAACCACCCATGGCGCTTTTTCGTCAATATAACGATTAGCTTCGTCAGCAAGTGCCATAATTTCACGAATCGCCTTACCTGATTCACGTTGCTCAAAATAATCAGCAATGATTTGAGATTTTTCAACAAAATACGCATAAATTGCTGGTTCAGCTACATTATCCGATAATTTGCCGTCAAAGCGTTTATAAATAAATCCAGCCGAACGTGAAGCAATATTAACAACTTTGTTAACTAAATCGCTATTTACACGTTGAACAAAGTCTTCTAAATTTAAATCAATATCATCAATATGTGGTGACAGCTTAGCGGCATAATAATAGCGTAAGCAATCAGGATCTAAGTGTTTTAGATAGGTACTTGCTTGAATAAAAGTACCTCGCGACTTAGACATTTTTGCGCCGTCAACAGTTACATAACCATGCACAAAAATATTCGATGGTTTGCGATGTTCGCTACCCTCTAGCATTGCCGGCCAAAATAAACTATGAAAGTAAACAATATCTTTACCAATAAAGTGATAAAGCTCAGTGCTTGAATCTTTATTCCAAAACTCATCAAAAATTGGTTTATTTTGTGTATTGCAGTAGTTTAAAAAAGAGCCCATATAACCAATTGGTGCATCTAACCAGACATAAAAATATTTACCTGGCGCATCGGGGATTTCAAAACCAAAATAAGGAGCATCACGGCTAATATCCCACGGCTGTAAGCCTGATTCAAACCACTCTTGCATTTTATTAGCGACTTGGTCTTGTAGTGTCCCTGAGCGAATCCACTCTTGTAACATAATTGAAAAAGCCGGCAGATCAAAAAAGAAATGTTCTGACTCTTTTAAAATTGGCGTTGCCCCCGAAACCACAGACTTAGGATTAATTAAATCAATCGGATTGTAAGTTGCACTACACACTTCACAGTTATCGCCATATTGATCTGGGGCTTTACAACGTGGGCAAGTACCTTTTACAAAGCGATCAGGTAAAAACATCTGTTTTTCAGGATCAAATAGCTGTGAAATGACTTTGGTTTTAATATAACCATTGGCTTTTAAACGCTTATAAATTTGTGCTGATATTTCACGATTTTCTGAGCTATGGGTTGAATGGTAATTATCATAACTAATATTAAATCCAGCAAAATCACGCTGATGCTCAGTTTTTACTTCACTAATCATCTGTTCAGGCGTAATGCCAATTTGTTGTGCTTTGAGCATAATTGGTGTGCCATGCGCATCGTCGGCACAAATAAAATAGATCTCATTACCACGCATACGTTGATAACGTACCCATACATCAGCTTGAATATGTTCAAGCATATGACCTAAGTGAATTGCACCATTGGCATAAGGCAGTGCGCAAGTCACCAATATTTTGCGTTGAGTTGTCATGTTGATTTATTACCCTTTATTACATAATGGCAGAAATAGTACATCAATCGTGGGATTATCGCTAGATTTATGCCATAATTTGATAAAATTTCTATACTCGATTCACTTTGCAAATGGCAAATAATCCTTTTTGAAGAATGTAAAATATTATCATTTTTCCACCTCTTTAAAGAAGAGTATTGAAAATGAACAAGTATAAATATCAATGCATAAAGAGATAACAGCAATGAACATTGAAGTAAAAAAGATTCTTGAGAATTTTACTCATGCAACCTTACAAAAAAATTTACTTGAACTTGGTGCACTAACTAAATGCGAAATATTTAATCAGCATTTATCCATTAATTTAACCATGCCCTTTGCTTGGCAAAACGCTTTTGACGAGTTAAAAAAAATAGCCACCCCAAAATTACTTAAACTTAACGACATTAAAGACGTTGACTGGCACATTGACTATAAAATTGCCACATTAAAACGCGCTAATGACCAACATGCCATTAACAATATAAAAAATATTATCGCCATAAGTTCAGGCAAAGGTGGCGTGGGTAAATCATCAACAGCCGTCAATCTTGCACTAGCTTTACAAAAACAAGGAGCCAAAGTAGGTATTTTAGATGCAGATATTTATGGCCCTTCAATTCCAACCATGTTAGGCACAGAAAAACAGCAACCGTTAACACCTGACAATAAACACATGACCCCAATTATGTCACACGGATTAGCCAGTAACTCTATTGGTTATTTAGTCGATCCAGATAGCGCCATGGTATGGCGAGGACCAATGGCAAGCAAGGCATTAATGCAAATATTACAAGATACATTATGGCCTGAACTTGATTATTTGGTTATTGATATGCCTCCGGGAACTGGGGACATCCAATTAACCCTAGCACAAAGCATTCCAGTAACGGCAGCAATCATTGTCAGTACACCGCAAGACATCGCATTAATTGATGCTAAAAAAGGCATGGCCATGTTTAATAAAGTCAACATCCCTACATTAGGCATTATTGAAAACATGAGTTACCACATTTGCGAAAATTGTGGTCATCACGAAGCCATTTTTGGCGAAGGTGGAGCACAGCGTTTAGCTGAGCAATATCAAACAAAATTACTCGGAAAAATGCCACTCCATAAAATGTTACGCCAAGATCTCGATACAGGGCAACCTACTGTTATTAGCCATCCTGATAGCGAATTTACCCAGCTTTATTGCCAAATTGCCGGGCGTATTGCCAGTGAGTTATATTGGCAAGGCGAAGCAATTTTACCGGATATTTCCTTTAAGACGCTATAACAAAGAATAAGCTTGGCTGTCAACAACAGCCAATGCTATTGATATTTTATAATTAATTTGGCATAACATCGCCACGATCAGTCGCGCAATAACTGCCCCATTATCACCCTTATTTTAAATGGTGGAACTCGGCTTTTGCCCTCGTTAATTGTTGATTAAAAGCGGTATTCGTATGTAATTGAGCAACCACCGCAGCTGCCATCACCTTAGCAGCATCAACATCACTTTGCCAATGATAGCCGCAAATAACGCGGCTTTCGCCAATCTCATAACCTCGTTTTAAAATTTCATTTTGACGCGCTGGATTTATCTCTGCTAACACAAGTGAAATAGCAAACCCCATTGTTGTATGACCAGAGGGATAGGATCCATTGGTCGATAGCGTTTTTTCATCATCTGGGCGACAGGTTGGTTCATGGAAAAATGAAAACGGTCGAATACGATTATAATGGTTTTTAGCTGAGCGCGTTGCCAAATCCCCTGCATCTTCTTTCATTGTAGTAACTAATTTGTAAATTTCTGGCGTTTTCTTATCAGAAATTTCAAACCCAAAAGATGGTGAAAATTGCTTAGTTATATTATCTTTACTTGAATCAGCATCTAAGTAGGCCTGTTTTCCACGTTCTGTATTACGAACAGACTTACCCCAATCGTACATTGCTTTATCGCGTAAAAAATCAATGCTGTCAAAAGTAGGAGGCGGTGGCAAAAGCAGCAAGCTATTAGGTGCTTGTTCTTCTTTAAGGAAAAAATCATTAGGATCTGTTGTTACATCTTTTCCCCCAGAAGCAAAAACATTTGAACATATTAAAGAAGCAACAAATAACGAACAAAAAAATTTTTTTTGCATATACTTCTCCTTATACAAATAAGGGATAACTATCAAAACATGTTATCGAAACAAAAAACGCTTAAATAACATCTAATTAATTAATAATTTTGTATGAAACAACAACACGGTCAGCAAGATATCAATAGCTGTTCAACAATAAAATACAGCAACATATTAATAAAGATTGAGTATTTTTAATGTGATAGTCATCACAATTATATTTACCGTGGAATATTTGAAAGGCTAATTTAGATCATTACCGTGACAAATATGCTCAATATTTATCACGGTTCTAGAATGAATTTAAGCAAAAATCTTATCGCGGAACATAAAAAATACCGCACCTAAAAGACACAAACCCGCCCAAATATAGTCTGTCTTAAATGGCTCTTTTAAAATATAAATTGAAAAAGGGATAAAAACAGACAAACTAATTACTTCCTGAATAATCTTTAATTGACTTGCGCTGGCAACCTGAAAACCAATGCGATTAGCAGGCACTTGCAATAAATACTCAAATAACGCAATCCCCCAGCTAGCAAACACCGCCACTAGCCAAACTTGGTTATGTAAAAACCGCAAATGCCCATACCACGCAAAAGTCATAAAAGCATTACTAAAAGTCAGTAAACAAACAGTAATAAGTAATTGATTCATAGTGTTGATATAAGAGTAAAGAAAGGGACTGGCATTATATACCATTGTCTAATAAACATACAAAACAGAAATAATTTAATTACATTAAAAAACAACATTATTAACAATAGCTGAAATTGGCTAATTCATCACTAAAAACATGATAGCGCTATTGCTCGGTAACCTGTTTAGGTCTATATTGAATCAACGCCAATAGGTGCAAAAGCTTTAATGCATTGAACGTCGTTATCCTATCAACACTGAAATTTATTACAACACAATTATTATCCCCCCCAAAGGAAACAGTTATGCAAAAAAGAGTCAATGAAGTTACTATGCGTGGAGCCCCTATTACTTTGTTAGGTTCCAAAATTAATGTTGGTGACATGGCACCTGATTTTATCGTGCAAGATTTAGCAATGAAACCCATTAAATTATCCGATTTTAAAGGTAAAATCAGAATTATTAATTCGGTACCATCCATTGATACTTCGGTATGTAGTGCCCAAGTTCACCGTTTCAATGTAGAAGCAGCAAAACTAAAAGATACCGTGATATTTTCAATTAGTGTTGATTTACCTTTTGCATTAAATCGCTATTGTGCGGCTGAAGGCATTGATGTGGTCAAAGTCATTTCTGACCATAAAGATCTGGATTTTGGTTTAAAATATGGCACTGTTATTGAAGAACTACGTTTACTTTCTCGTGCCGTATTTGTTATTGATAAAAATGACAAAATTGCTTATGTTGAATATGTTAAAGAAACATCTTCAGAACCTAATTATGATAAAGCCCTAGCGGCTGCTAAAGCATTAGCATAAATAGCAACAATGATACTTCGCCACCCAATCCCATAGTGGTGGCAGTTTACTTTAAGATTTATTCATGGCAGCTATTTTATAGACAAAAATATTCAGTTATAATCAAACATAATCTAATCTTCCCTCCATACTCTTAATCATGAACAATAGTATTACCCGATCTCGCATTTGGTCATCAATTCTTTGCCTTGCATTTGCGGCATTTATTTTTAATACAACGGAATTTGTTCCTGTTGGGCTATTGCCTAATATTGCTGAAAGCTTTTCAATGGATGTAGCTCATGCTGGATTATTACTCACCATTTATGCGTGGGCTGTCTCGTTATTATCATTGCCACTCACAGTATTAACGTCAAAAATGGAACGAAGAAAGCTACTCATCCTTTTATTTTACCTATTTATTGGTAGTCATATTTTAGCTGGATTTGCGTGGAATTTTTACAGTTTGATGGTAGCAAGAATTGGTATTGCTTGTGCACATGCGGTATTTTGGGCAATTACAACACCGCTTGCCGTTCGGTTAGCGCCCAATGGTAAAAAAGCTAAAGCAATGGGCTTTATTGTTATTGGCGTATCGATGGCAACCATTCTAGGCATTCCAATTGGCACCATCATAGGACAACTCGTTGGCTGGCGCGTAACTTTTTTATGTATTGCTGGTATCGCTTTTTGCGTGATGATATTACTACTCCGCTTATTGCCTACTGTACCAAGCATGGATATTCTCTCTATCAAAGATATTCCTATGGTATTAAAACGCCCAATACTGCTAAACATTTATCTATTAATAGCCATTATAATTGCTGGCCACTTCACTGCTTATACCTACATTACGCCATTTATGAAAGATGTTGGCGGATTTAATCAAAATGTTATCGTCGCTTTATTGTTAGTAGTCGGTTTTTCTGGCATGATTGGCAGCGTTATTTTTGCAAAATACGCCGAAAAAAATCCAACCGCCATTTTAGTGATCCCTATGTTGTCATTGATCGCTTGTTTATTATCACTTTATGTCTGTTCGTTCACACTTTATACCGCAATCATTCAATGTTTGATCTGGGGGCTTTCGATTACCATTATTGGCATGGTCATGCAAAGCAAAGTCATCGACGCAGCGCCCGATGCAACCGATATTGCCACATCTGTTTATTCAGGTATTTACAATATTGGAATAGGCGGAGGCGCTTTTATAGGTAGTAAAGTATTAATTTTACTATCAACGGAGGATATTGGTTTTGTTGGCGCCGTTTTCGTTATTATTGCGTTGTTATTTTTCTGTCTTTGTTCTAGAAAATTGTGGAATAATAAAACCATTTTATAAAAATCTTAAAGCTCAGAAACAGCATTATTTATTATATAACGCCAATAAATAATGCTGAAAATAACACTCTTACATTATGATTTACTTAAAGACTCTAACTGTTCCCATCGTTCAAAAGCAGATTCTAATTCGGCTTCTTTGTCGGTCAAAGATTGTAAGATTGGACCTGTAACCTCGTGGGGTTGATTAAAAAAGTCACTTTGACCAATCTGTGCTTGTAAATCAGCAATAGCTAATTCTAATTGTTCTATTTTGCTTGGTAATTGTGTTAACTCTCGTTGCTCATTATAACTCAACTTAACCTTCTTTTTAGTGGCTTGATCATTGCTTTTGTTATTCGTCGTGCTTAATGCTTTTTTAGGCTGTTTAACATCATTAACTGCCGCTACTTTAACCGGTTGTGCTTGTTGCTGTTGTTGCAGAGCATCGGCATAACCACCGGCATAAATACCAATATGCCCTTTGTCCTCAAAAAACCAACATTGGGTAACCACATTATCAACAAACTGCCGATCATGACTAACTAGTAAGACTGTTCCCTGATAATCATTAACCAACTCTTCTAACAATTCCAGCGTTTCAATATCCAGATCATTGGTCGGTTCATCAAGTATTAATAAATTACTAGGCTTTAAAAATAGTTTAGCCAGCAATAAACGATTACGCTCCCCACCTGATAATGCACGAACAGGTGTTCGGGCGCGTTTTGGCGGGAATAAAAAATCTTGCAGATAACCAAGTATATGACGTGATCGTCCATTAACCATCACTTCTTGTTTACCTTCAGCTAAATTATCCATCACGTTTTTTTCAGGATCAAGCTCTAATCGATATTGATCAAAATAGGCCACTTCAAGCTTTGTACCACAATGTACGCTACCTGATATTGGCGCTAAATTGCCTAACATCAGTTTTAACAACGTCGTTTTACCAATACCATTAGGACCAATTAGAGCTATTTTATCGCCACGTAATACTTGTACAGTAAAATCATTAACTAGCAATTTATCTGCTATCTGATAGGTCACATTTTCAAGCTCAAAAACGATTTTTCCTGAACGTAATGCTTCTTCAATTTGCATTTTGGCACTGCCCATCACTTGGCGACGCTCACTATACTCTTGACGCATTGCTTTTAATGCTCGTACTCGCCCTTCATTACGTGTACGGCGTGCTTTAATACCTTGGCGAATCCAGACCTCTTCTTGAGCCAATTTTTTATCAAATTCAGCATTTTGCAATTCTTCAACGCGCAATGCTTCCTCTTTACCAAGTAAATAGTTATCGTAGTTACCGCTCCAAGAGGCAATTTTACCTCGATCTAAATCAATAATACGCGTTGCCATTTGGCGAATAAATGAACGGTCATGAGAAATAAACACAATACTGCCATTAAAGCTTTTCAAAAACTCTTCCAACCATTTTATGGTTTGAATATCTAAATGGTTTGTTGGTTCATCAAGCAATAAAACCGATGGTTGACAAACCAATGCCTTGGCTAATGCAGCTTTACGAAGCCAGCCACCTGATAGTGAAGATAACAATGCATCACCATCAAGTGATAACGACGAAATAACATTACGAATACGACTATCTAATTGCCAGCCATTTTGATGATCTAACTGCTCTTGCATTTTCGCTAATTTAGCCAAGTTACTTTCGCAAGGATCGAGTTCAACGCGATGAGCCAAATCATAATAATCTCGTAATAACTGTGCTTGTTCGTGTAATCCTTCTGCCACAAAGTCAAACACATTGCCTTGCACATCGCGAGGAGGATCTTGCTGTAAACGTGAAACAATCACATTATTTTCATAAATAATTTGCCCTTCATCTAATGGCACTTCTTTATTTAACACTTTAAGTAACGTTGATTTGCCAGCACCATTACGACCAACAAGACAAACACGCTCGTTTGGTTCAATAGACATATCGATATGATCAAGCAATGGCGCATCGCTAAATGAAAGATAAGCATTGGTAAGATTAATTAATGACATATTAGTGATTTTTTTTGGATATTAAGTAATAAGGTATTATTCTATCATAAAGTTGCCAAAGGTAACTAAATCAAATACCAAAGATACACTAATAGGTGTCACAAATATTAGAAATTACTGTTCTATTCTATAAAAAAACACAAATACTGTTATATTAATTAATAAAAATATTAATTCGCTCGGTATGGAGATTATTATGAGCCATATGTGGACATTTCAACGTGTTGGTGGACTTGATCAAGTTGTATTTAAAAGTGCCAATGACATTATCAATTTACCTGATTTAGACCCTAAATTATGGGTTGCTCTAAGTTGCCCAACAACAGGCTTAGATTTTGATAAGCGAACTTTAGCCCTACTTGATTCGGACAATGATGGACGTATTCGCATACCTGATATTTTAGATGCCATCAGTTGGACTCGAGATAAAATTATTTCATTTGATAGTATTTTAAAAATGAATGAAACACTCCCATTATCACAAATTAACACATCAACTCCATCAGGAAAAAAACTCTCTGTCACCGCTGATAGCATTTTAGCAAGCTTAAATAAAAGTCAGTTGGATTATTTAACGCAAGATGACATACAGCAATGTATAAAAATCAATGCTGACAAGCTTTACAATGGTGATTTAATCTTCCCAGCATCAAGCGAATTATCACCTGATATGCAAGCATTTATTCAAACGGCAATCAAAACCACGGGTGCGCAGAAAGATATGAGTGGACAAAATGGCATTGATTTAAACATAGCTACTACCTTTGTCGACAACCTAAAAACATGGTTACAATGGCAAACCAAAATAAATAACACACAAACACCATTTGGGAAAGATACCGCCGAAATTTGGAAATTAACCCAGCTATTAAAACCCAAAATTGATGATTATTTTTTACGTGTTGAACTGGCACAATACGCACCGCAAGCACAAACCGCGCTCAACGTCGACGAAAAATATATCGTACCAACACAAAATGGATTACTGTCTGACGAAGCTTTAGCCGAGTTACCACTATCAAAAATCGATAAAACCAATGCGCTAGATCTTGTCAATGGCCTTAATCCACTTTGGAAAGCTAAAATCAGCCGATTTAAAACATTAGTGGCGTCATCCTTATCTAATCCCGATCAACTAACACAGCAAGAATGGCAAGATATTCAACAAAGTTTGCAAGCTTACACAGTCCTTATTAGCGCTAAGCCTAAAATGGCACAATTAACGGTTGAAATTGAACCTTTTGCCAGTTTAGAAGATATGTCAAATAACGCCATTACCAATTTAGCTAACGATGATTTACTCAACGAATTTAAGCAGATGGTTGAACAAGATAACAAAACACCAATATCTGCATCAGATGTACTAGTGTTAGAAAAATTAGTCCTGTTTCATAAACATCTTTACCGTTTACTGGTTAACTTTGTCTCTTTTGCAGACTTCTTCACACCAAAAACTCGAGCTGCCTTTCAACTAGGTAATCTTTATATAGATGGTCGCTGTGCAACTCTTTGTGTTGCAGTTGATAATATCGCCAAACACGCAACCATGGCAAATTATTCTGAACTTTGTCTACTTTATTGTGAATGTACACGGCATGGGCAAAAACAACTGATTGCCGCTGCCATGACCGCAGGGCAAGGTGATCTATTAATTGAAGGTCGCAATGGTGTGTTTATCGACAATGAAGGGAACGATTGGGATGCCAATGTCGTTAAAATAATAACCAAACCAATTAGCATTCAGCAAGCGATTTTGGCACCATATCAGCGCATTGGGCGCTGTATTACCGAACAAATTAACAAATGGGCAAGCAGCAAAGATGCCGATGTTGAAAAATCGAGTGTACAAGCATTGCAAAACCCAGCTAATAAATTTGATATTGGCAAAAGCGTCGGTATTTTTGCAGCAATCGGTTTAGCCGTTGGAGCAATCGGCACGGCATTAGCTTCGATTTTTCAAGCGATCTTTTCGCTCACTTGGTGGCAATTCCCTTTGTTTTTTGTTGGGATATTCCTGATTATTTCTGGTCCTTCTGTTATTTTAGCATGGTTAAAATTACGCCGAAGAACTCTTGGACCACTGCTTGAAGCATCAGGCTGGGCTATTAACGGGCAAGTTAAAATCAACTTAATGCTAGGCGGGCTACTCACCAGCAAAGCCGAACTTCCAACAAATGCAAAACGTAATTTGCATGACCCTATGAAACAGCGCCATCAAAAGCTGATCGTTACTTTTTGGTTAGCTATTTTACTTGTTGGTGTTGGAGCGACAGCGGGATGGTTATGGCATGAAGGTTACCTTGACCGCTATATCGAGCAGCATAATCAAGAACAAACCAAAAATAAAACTGACACAACCACCAATATTGACAAATAAAACCAACAAACCATTTCGCCGACAATAGTCGGCGAAATTAATCAGCCATTAATGCTGATAAACCGGCAAGCGGCGACAAATAGCTAAAACTTTGTCTTTTACTACTTGAATGGTTTGCTCGTCATCAATATTATCTAAAACATCACAAATCCAATTTGCCAAATCGCTTGATTCAGCTTCTTTAAAGCCTCGGCGAGTAATAGCTGGCGTACCAATACGCACGCCTGATGTCACAAACGGACTTTGTGGATCTTTAGGTACACTATTTTTATTGACAGTAATATTGGCACTCCCCAAAGCAGCATCAGCTTCTTTACCGGTGATATTTTTATCAACTAAATCAATTAAAAACAGATGATTATGTGTTTCACCAGAAACCACTTTATAGCCACGTTGTACAATCACGTCAACCATCGTTTTGGCATTTTTAACCACTTGTTGTTGATATTCTTTATAAGTGGGTTCCATTGCTTCTTTTAATGCTACCGCTTTAGCGGCAATCACATGCATTAAAGGTCCACCTTGCGCTCCAGGAAAGACCGCCGAATTTAACTTTTTATATAATTCTTCACTGCCACCTTTGGCTAAAATCAATCCACCGCGTGGACCACCTAGAGTTTTATGGGTTGTTGTAGTCACAACGTGTGCATAAGGAACAGGATTTGGATAAACATCTGCGGCAACCAAACCAGCAACGTGCGCCATATCCACAAACAAATAAGCACCCACACTATCAGCAATTTCGCGCATACGTTTCCAATCCACCACCCCAGAATAAGCCGAAAACCCACCAATAATCATTTTCGGTTTAGACTCTTGAGCTGTTTTAGCTAGCTTGTCATAATCAATGCGTCCTGAATCATCAACGCCATAATCCACAATATGATAAAGCTTGCCAGAAAAGCTAACCGGCGAACCATGTGTCAAATGCCCACCTTCTGATAGATTCATACCTAAAACAGTATCGCCAGTTTTTAACAGCGCCATATAAACCGCAAAATTGGCCTGTGAACCTGAATGCGGTTGCACATTAGCATAATCAGCGCCAAATAAGGCCTTAGCACGTTCAATTGCTAATTTTTCAACAACATCAACATATTCACAACCACCATAATAACGTTTCCCTGGATAACCTTCGGCATATTTGTTGGTGAGCTGTGATCCTTGCGCCTGCATTACTCGTGGGCTGGTATAGTTTTCTGATGCGATCAGCTCAAGATGATCTTCTTGACGCTGCTCTTCGCCTTTAATGGCATCCCACAATTCCTTATCATACTCGGCAATAGTCATATCTTTATTAAACATGTTGACTCCTTATTATTTATTGCATCAGCCTTAAAGGCATAGTTGCACAATATGCGTATGCATAATGTGGTATAAAAAATCACAGTTAATTATCCTTACTTAATCAACGTGTGATTTCAATCTTTTTTTAGAGTTATAAAAAATATTTATATTAAATAGACAAATAAAAATGGTCTCAAGGAGGCAGGCATTATCGATAATATGAATCCTAAAGCAGTTTTGATTAGACTTTTAGTGAAAAGCTTTGGAAACAGTGTAAAAAAACGTCAAAGAATGTTTAGGTAGCTAATTTATTTTATTTAATTTTTGTTTTTTTAATAAAGTCAACCTATTAATTACTTGCCCGATATTTAACTTCCACAAAATGTGAACAAATGGGTGACTTTTATTCGATTTTTCATTACATCAATGTTGGCTTAAATATTCGACCTGATGAGAGGATAACCGATACTTATCTACTATGAGATAAAAGAATCGATTATCAATACAAAAAAATAGGAAAATTGATTATTTAGGTGAATAATCAGCTCGAAAATAGTGATCACTTATTTTCGATAATTCACCATTACTAATGATCTTTTTGATACCCTCATTGATATCTTTGGTTAACTGTTCGCCTTTAGCTCCTTTACTGATTAACAAGTAACTGTATGGCGAACCAATACGATCAGCATCTTCTTTTCTTAATTCTATTATTTTAAGATTAAGATTATGTTCGTTAATCAATTGTGATAGCATCACTTTATCGATTAATTGAAAATCATATTGTCCAGTTTCAACATGTTGCAGTACTGGCAATAAATCAGCTTCACTATACACAATTTTAACAGGATTATTGGGATGCTGTTCATTATAAAGCTCTAATGCGGTAGCATAATTCAGTCCCGGTGTCACTTCGGTTGATTTGCCATTTAGATCAGCAAAGTTTTTAATGTCGTTACTGTTTTTTGCCACCGCAATGGCGTACTGGTTTTTAAAAATAGGATCAGAATAAAAATACTTTTCTTTGCGCTTTTCATTCATGGCATAATTATTGGCGCCTACCTGATAACGCTGCGCATCAAGCCCAGCTAAAACAGAAGGAAATTCTGTAATTTCAAAGCTAATCTCGTATTGCGGTAATTTTGCAAATATTGCTTTTACCACATCAATATCATATCCCATTAACTCACCTTTCTCATCTACTGTGGTGAAAGGGCTCGGTGCACCCGATGTTGCAATAATAATTGTTTCTTTACCTTTTGCTTCTTCGCCCTTATTTTGGTTATCACAACCAGTCAAAAATAAAGCCCCTACTGCTAAAATACTTAACCATTTTTTGTAATTCATAAAGCTATTCCCCCGTAAATTTAGCTCAATACCGCAAATGGATTTTTTGCACTCTTTTTTATCGATATTTTAAATAAAACCCATATGTCTCATTTCAGTTATATGATCGGCTTGATAACGCGCCATGCCAGTTTTCATTACTTCAAAGCCCAAATTTTTATAAAATTCGACGGTTTGTGGATGGGTGTAAAGGATGATATTGCACTGTTTTACTTGCTCAACAAGTTTATCAACAATCAGCCGTCCATACTGTTGTCCATGTAGGTGTTTCGCCAATGCAATGTTATATACAGCTGCCTGACAAACACCATCAGATAATGCACGCCCAACACCCACTACTCGGTTTTTTTCCAGTAAAAATACAACGGAATAGCTCTTACGAAACACTAGTTCTTGTGTTTTAGCATCCAATGAACTAAGTCCATAAAAAGCAAGTAAATCAGCGACATCTTGCCAATTAATTCCATCACAATGTTGTCGAATAATAATATTCATTTATACTCCATTTATTAAATTTCATAATCTATTTGCCCAGCAGAATAATATCTGGCCAAAAAATCTTTCGTTCTTGATTGAGTTGGATTTGAAAACACCTGCTGCGGTGAACCATCTTCAATGATTTGACCTTTATCTAAAAATAGCACCCGAGTTGCAATATCATGTACAAAACTCATTTCATGAGAAACTAAAATCATAGTAATGCCTGATTTAGCGGCTATTTTGATGGTTGCTAACACTTCACCCACCAGTTCAAGATCTAGTGCCGAGGTGGGTTCATCAAGCAACAACACTTTCGGTTCCATAGCTAACGCCCTAGCAATTGCAACTCTTTGCTGTTGCCCACCTGATAACTGTTTTGGATAATGATAAATTCGCTCCGCAAGACCAACCTGAGCCAATTTTTCATAGGCTATCTGCTGCGCTTTATCCTTTGGGTATTTTTTCACAATCATTAACCCTTCCATAACATTTTCTAAAGCATTTTTTTGTTGAAATAAATTGAATTGTTGAAACACCATTGCTGTTTGCTGGCGAAACGCCACAACTTCATGCCTTTTTCTACAACTGACATCAAATTCAAAATGATCAATACGGATCTGACCTTGTTGTGGTTTTTCTAATAAATTTAAACACCGTAAAAGTGTTGATTTACCAGCACCCGATGCCCCAATAATTGCGACAATTTCATGGGGGCGAATGTGAAAGTTAAGTTGATTCAATATCAGATTATGATGAAAAGATAATGTCAAATTTTGCACATTAATCATAATAATTTCCCTCGGCGATAACTTGGAGTGTTAACACTGTCAGAAATGGTTAAACGCTTTTCTAAATATTTCATAATCAGTTCAATAATAATGGTCAATACCCAGTAAATTAATGCTAATGAAATATAAACTTCAAAATAACGATAACTATGCCCAGCTAAAGTTTTCCCTCGACCGGTCATTTCGGTTACTGAACAGACAAACGCTAATGATGTGCCTTTTAGTAAACCAATTAGCGCATTACCTAAATTAGGTAAGGCCACAATAACGGCTTCAGGAATGACAATTCTTCGTAACAATTGGCTATAGGTCATGCCCAATGATTGCGCAGCTTCAATCTGACCTTTATTCACAGACTGTAATGCTGCGCGGATTGTTTCTGAATTATAAGCTGCCTCGTTTAACGAAAAGGCAATTAACACAAAAAACATTGGAGATATGCCATTAATATTATAGTGAGTGTCATAAAAATAATTGATATAACGCAATAAGATAGGAATACCATAAAAGCTTAAATAAAGCTGTACTAATAATGGCGTTCCTCTTATAAAAGAGACAAATACCGCTGATATTTGTGATAATATCGGTATTTTATTCATTTTGATGATAGCAATAATCAGACCGAGCATTACCCCAAGTAACATTGAGAAAAAAGTAATAAAAAGTGTTACGGGCAAATAAGCAAGTAACATTGGGATTTGAGTAAAAATCAATCCAATATCTAATATATTTGGCATTATAATTATCCCATTAATTAAATTAGTGACTTGAACTAAACTGTTTATCTCGGTTATGTGGTGTATGCCAATTACTCACATCTGGACCTAAGGGTAAAATATCATAAGGATTATGCGCATTATCACCCAAAAAATAGCCTTTCTTTATTGCTTCAAAATCAGTAGTTTCACCAAAAGCAGGTATTTGATAAAGATCTCGTGCATAGGCCCATAAGTTAGGATAGTCGATAATTCGATTACGATTGGTTTTAAAGGCGCCATAGTAGGCAACATCAAATCGAGCTAATGTCACATAGAGGCGAATATCAGAATCAGTTATCTTATCACCAAATAGATAACGTGATTGACTCAAACGCTGTTCTAGCTTATCTAAGCGATTAAAAACAATATGATAAGCATCTTCATAAGCTTTTTGCGAACGAGCAAAACCTGCTTTGTACACGCCATTATTTACTTCATGAAATATTACATCGTTTAGTGCATCAATATCCACTCGTAATTGTTCAGGATAAAGGTCTGGTGCACCCGTTTTATGGAAAGGTTTAAATGCGGTTTCCCAATAATAAGTCAGTTTAAAATAATCGTTATTGACAACTTTGCCAGTTTTTATATCGACAACGGTTGGCACTGTCGCCCTGCCATCATACTCAGGATCAGTTAAAGCATAAATTTCAGGTAGATAACGAATACCTAATACAGGATCAACACCACCGGCATCAAGCGAAAATTCCCAGCCATTAGAGGTTCTAACTGGACTTACTTTACCGATACTAATTACATCATCTAACCCTAATAATTTGATAGCTATCATTGATCGGTGTGCCCAAGGGCAAATAGCTGCCCAAATTAAACGATAACGACCCGCCTCAACGGGTAACTGTCCAGGTTTATCGCCAAATGGTGTACCAAAACGGTTAGTTTGGCGGACAAATGCCCCATTTTTGTCAATTTCATTATTTTCATTAGTAACGATCTTTCCTATAGCTAAAGACATACGCTTACTCCTTATTATTTAGTACTGCAAAATTTAACTCTCTGGACAACTAGGTTAGTTCAATCTAGCATCAAATATTTTGCAGTTAAAATAACAAATAAGCATATTTATATAATTATCAATTATATATGAAATAAGCTACTATATAAAAATTGTCTTAATTTAATTATTTATTTACCTAAACGTCTATATAATCTTTCTGGACGGCCAATTTTCCCATGATTAAGTTCAACTGTTAATAATTTGATTTGGACGCAATATTCTAAATATCGCCTAGCAGTTGTTTTGCTAATATTGGCTTTTTCTACTATTTCATCAACGGTGAGAGCGTTCTCGCTCTGCATAAAAATGTCTTTCACTTTTTGTAATGTGATTTCCTCAATGCCTTTTGAGTGTCGGTTCATATTAACAAAGTCTTTGGTTTGCAAATTGAAAAGTTCATCAATTTTTCGTTGATTGACGTGTTTTTGTAAGCTTTGTCGATATAAAAAAAGTTCAAACCGTTCAAGCGAATGCTTTAATCGTTGATAAGAGACGGGTTTAATCAAATAATCAAACGCACCATAACGAATTGCTTTACTACATGTATCCATATCACTTGCTGCTGTCATAAAAATGACATAACAGTCTAGATGATTGTTGATGATATATTCAAATAATTCTATTCCTTTTCCGTCAGGCAAGTAATTATCGAGCAAAATCAATGTTGGCTTTAATTTTTCTACCATCATCTTAGCTTCAGATAAATTCGAAGCAATACCGATTACTTTGACCCTTGTATCTTTTTGAATAAACTCGGCATTGAGTTCTGCTAAAATGGGCTCATCTTCAACAATCAGCACTTTAATATTATCTTCTTGAAATTCTTTCATATAGTTGCCTTTCTATTGTTTAGGTATAAATACAGAAAAAATTGTTCCATAAGGGGTATTATCTTCAAATGTAATATAACCATTGGCCTTTTTTATATAGGTTGAAACAAGATGTAAACCTATGCCATGTTCTTTACCCTCTTGAGATGTGACGCCAGGTTCGAAAATTGAATCACGAATATTTTCATCGATACCACAACCTTGGTCACTGATCTCAAGAACAATTTCATCTGTTGCATCACTAAGATATAAATAAATTGTTTTATCACCACGATCATTTTTTAAACTGGCATTAAAGGCATTATCAAGCAAATTACCTAAAATTGACATAAATTCTGTTTCGGTGATAAGTAAAGGTAATACACTTAATTGGCATGCAGGATCAAATAATAGATTTAAACCTATTTCATGTGATTTTGCATATTTACCAATTAACAAACCACATACAGCTGGCATCTTAAAATGTGTGGTGATAAAATCTAAATTACTTTGGTTATCAGCAGAATGCAATGCGATAAAAGATTGCGCTTCTTCATACCGTTTCATATAAATTAAACCCGATAATGTTGCCAACCAATTTAGATGCTCATGCCTTAATGCGCGCAAATTATCGACATATTGTGTCACTTGTGTTAATTGCATACTTAATATATTAATATCATCAAAGTTACGAAAAGTAATAACCCAACCTTGAATTTTATCATCGATGACCACACGAACTTTGCTTGCAATAACAATAATACTATTGAAATAACAAATATGATCATGCATGTCTTCGGTTTGGTTATCATTTTTATAAATAAAATCGCTTGATTTAATAAATGCCCTCAAATCATGTTCATGTAACTCATCATCACTTATCTTAATCTTTAACATAGCACGAGCAGATTGATTAATATTGATAATTTTATAATTAAGATCAATTGCGATAACCCCTTCAAAAATCGACTCCATGATCGACTTTTGGCTTTTCACCAATAGTGCAATGGCTTTAGGCTCTAAATTAAACATCTGTTTTTTAATTGCTTTTGAAAAACAATATGAAAAGATAAATAACGCTAAAAACAATAAGGAGCAAAAAAAGATAAATGGTATAAATTGCTGTATATGCAATGCATAAATATCATCAATCATATAACCGACCGAGACAATGCCGATAATTTTACCGTGATCAACAATCGGTGCTTTGCCTCTTAATGCTAAACCAAGAGATCCTTCACTGATGGATATGCTACTATTACCGTTAAGAACCTCTTGATTATCACCACCAACCATGGGGGAGTGTAAAGGACTATTAGCTGTGTGAAATAGACGGTTGGCATTCGCATCACCAATAACAATATAGCTCGCATCGCTTTGTTCAAATATCTCTGTGATTAAATTAGCGATTTTATTTGTGTCTTTTTCTTTGACATATTCAATTAAACTTGGTAAAACAGATAACTCTTTTGCTTGAATCTGCGCTTTTTCGCCCAAGCTTCGATACAAATTTGTTTCTGTTGTGTTCCAAATATAGCTCTGTAATAGCGCAAGAATAATCAATGAAAAAAACAAAAGCGATAAAAAAAGCTTTGTTGTAAACGATAACGGGATTTTTTTTCGCATTTTTGCATTTACTTTTCAAATTAAATTCTAATAAGTGTAACACAGCATTAAAAAACATTTAGCCTTTAAAACCATAAAAACCACAGTTAATTTATGATTTATATCACAAAAATTTCATTAATTTTTTGTAAAGATACACTCCAACAATTTCGAATAAATTAAGACATTTTGGAGAAAAAAATAAATGGCGGATTTCAAGTCACTTGAAAATAAACATAATCAAAAAGAATCAACGAGTAAGCCCCTTGAAGAAAAGTTAACAGGTTGGCCATATAATTGGTGGCGCCTTATGGACAACTATAAAATTGGTGTAATTCCACTTCCATTATTTATTATTGCCGGTATCCTTATTTGTGCAGAAGTGTTAGTAACTGGCAAGTTACCTAGCGAAATCGTGGTCATGGTGGTTACTTGTGCTTTCTTTGGTTTCTTATGTGGTGAAATTGGTAAACGTTTACCTATTGTAGGTAAAATGGGGGCAGCAGCAATCTGTGCAACTTTTATTCCATCTGCACTTGTTTATTATGGTATTTTGCCTACACCAGTTGTTGAAGCAACGACCAAATTCTATAAAGATACACATATCCTTTATTTATATATCTGCTGTATCATCGTAGGTAGTATTATGAATATGGATAAGAGAACACTTATTCAAGGCTTCTTAAGAATCTTTGCGCCAATGCTTTGCGGTGAAATTGTTGGTATGATTGTTGGTGTAGCTGTCGGTTATTTACTTGGTTTAACACCATTTGAAACATTTTTCTTCTTAGTTTTACCTATCATGGCTGGTGGTGTAGGTGAAGGTGCAATTCCACTTTCAATTGGTTATGCTGCAATTTTAGGTATGGAACAAGGTGATGCACTTGGTCGAGTATTACCAATTGTCATGCTTGGTGGTTTAACTGGTATTATTTGTGGTGGTATTCTTAACCGTATTGGTAAAATTTATCCTCACTTAACAGGTAACGGTCGATTATTACCCGCATCTAAGGATGATGATTCAATGGACAAAAAATCTGCTAAACCTGAAATGGCAATAGATGTTACAACATTTGCTTCAGGTGTTTTATTAGCGGCTATCCTTTATATGGTTGGTATGATTGGACACAAATTAATCGGTCTTCCTGCTCCAGTGGGTATGTTATTTGCAGCAGTTTTTGTTAAATTAGTATCAGGTGTTTCACCAAAAGTATTAAGTGGCTCACAAGTTGTTTATAAATTTTTCCAAACATCAGTAACTTACCCAATTCTATTTGCAGTAGGTGTGGCAATTACTCCATGGGAAAGAATTGTTGATGCTTTCACTATTACTAACTTAATTGTTATTGTTTGTACAGTAGTGAGCTTAGTGACCACTGGTTTCTTTGTGTCAAAAGCACTTGGTATGTATCCTGTTGATGCTGCTGTTATTTCTTGTTGTCAAAGTGGCCAAGGGGGAACTGGTGACGTGGCAATCTTAACTGCTGCAGAACGTATGGAGCTAATGCCATTTGCACAAATTGCAACTCGTATTGGTGGTGCAATTAATGTGTCAGTATCATTACTTATTCTCGGCAATTTCTTAGTATAGATTTAACATATTAAAAAACAACCTTAGTTTATACTAAGGTTGTTTATTTTTATTTTATATTTACAATTAACACAAATAGCTTTTAAGGAGTTTTCATGAAGCTTGTCAGTTATCTTGTTTCTGGTAGAGCAAGTTTTGGTCTTCTTACTCACAACGGTATTGTTGATTTAAAGCAAAAATTAGGTGATAAATATGCCGATTTAAAATCACTACTTGCCGACAAAGAAGGATTATCTATTGCCAAAACCTATCTTGATGCCCCAAGTGACATTGATGAACAAGACATTACTTTTTTACCCGTCATTCCAAATCCAAACAAAATTTTATGTGTTGGTATGAACTATGCCGAAAAACGAGCAGAATTTAATGAAACCAGCTCCGCACCGACGCTTTTCGTTCGTTTTCCTGACTCACAAACAGGTCACAAAACCAATATTATAAAACCAGCCATTACTAATGAATTAGATTATGAGGGCGAATTAGCAATTATTATTGGTAAAACAGGTTTTCGTATTAAGCAAGAAGATGCGTTATCATATGTAGCAGGTTATAGCTGTTATATGGATGGTTCTATTCGCGACTGGCAGTATACATGGTTTACCGCTGGTAAAAATTGGCCAAGCACTGGCGCATTTGGCCCATGTATTACAACAAGTGATGAGATTCCTGATCCAAAAGAATTATCTTTAACCACTTATTTAAATGGCGAGCAAATGCAACATGATTCTATCAAAAATCTTGTGCATACTGTGCCTGAATTAATTTCATATATCAGTACATTTACTCATTTATCGCCTGGAGATGTCATTCTTACTGGTTCACCTGGTGGAGTGGGTAAAAAACGTCACCCTCCTGTGTTTATGCAAGATGGGGATATTATTGAAGTTGAAATTACCAAGATTGGGCGTTTAACTAACTCTGTTGTAGCAGAAAAAGGGTAACATTATGTATGATTTAGCTGATTACACTGTTGTTGATATATCCAAATCAAAACAAGATTATCAAGAAATTGAGCAACTATTATCTCGCTCTGATCTCAATTTAGATTCACAAGTTACCATTTTTATGGTCATAAAAATTGACGCTAAAATTGTAGCTTGTGCAGGGATTGATCGTGATATTATAAAGTGCGTTGCTATTGATCCTGATTATCGTGGCAATCAACTAAATCTTACTTTAATGGATCACACCATAAAATATGCTAACGAAAGCGGCTATTTTCACCTTTTTTTATATACAAAGCCTGAAAATATAGATTTTTTTAAAGGATGTGGCTTTTACCCTATTGTTGAAATAACCGATCTTGCTGTCTTAATGGAAAATAATCCTGTTGGCATTAAACAGTATTGTAAGCAACTGCACACACAACAAAAAGACGGAAAAAAGATTGGCAGTATTGTTATGAATGCCAATCCTTTTACTAAAGGTCATCAATATCTTGTACAATATGCAGCCAGCCAATGTGATTGGTTACATGTTTTTGTCGTCAATGAAAATGCATCACAATTTTCATTTGATACACGTTTAAAATTAGTTCAAGATGGTACTAAACACATAAAAAATGTTACTGTGCATGCTAGCTCGCCTTATATTATTTCAAGAGCAACATTTCCGACTTATTTTCTAAAAGATAAGGCAAAAATTGATCAAGCCTATATGGGTATCGATCTGCTTATATTCCGAAATTATATTGCACCAACACTAAATATCGCTTATCGATTTGTTGGCACGGAACCTTATGATGAAGTCACTAAAGCTTATAATGAAGCCATGTCTTATTGGCTTGAAGATAACACTGTCAGTAAACAATCCGCGATCACGGTTGTTGAAGTTCCACGGATAACTGAAGGCGATACTATAGTATCGGCCTCACTAGTGAGAAAATTATTGGCCTCTGGGCGATATGACGAGGTAAAAAAGCTAGTTCCATCTACTACATGGGATTACCTTTCAGCTAATTTGGATAAATTTAAAATTTAATACGTTTTAAAAGGTAAAAAAATGAAAATACAAAAAGAAGCCATGGCAGGGACTCTTGAATCAAGCGATTTGTTAGTCAAAGTCATGCCAAACGCGGGAATTGAAATTGTTATTAATAGTGATGTTAATAAACAATTTGGCGATCAAATCCGTGCAGTTGTTGAGCAAACTTTAAATGAGCTTAATGTAACTGACGGTTTAATCATTATTGATGATAAAGGAGCACTTGATTGTGCTATTAAAGCTAGAGTTCAATGTGCAGTATTACGTGGCGCAGAAGAAGAAAACTTAGATTGGAGCAAATTACTATGAAAAAATTACGTCGAAGTATGCTATTTCTTCCAGGTGCAAACGCCGCAATGTTATCGACTTCATTTGTTTATAAACCTGATTCAATCATGTTCGATCTTGAAGATGCGGTTTCAATTAAAGAAAAAGATTCAGCACGTTTATTAGTGGCACAAACATTGCTTCTTCCTGTTTATAAAGAGCATGGAATTGAAACAGTAGTACGAATCAACGCCCTTGATACTCCATTTGGTTTAAAAGACCTTGAAGCAGTGGTAAGAGCTGGTGTTGACGTAGTACGTTTACCGATGACTAACTGCGCTGAAGATATTCATGAGTTAGAAGCACATGTTGAAAGAATTGAAAAAGAGTGTGGGCGTGAAGTGGGCAGCACTAAATTAATGGCTGCGATTGAATCTGCTCAAGGCGTTGTTAATGCCGTTTCTATTGCTCAATCTTCTCCACGTTTAATCGGTATTGCACTAGCTGCATTTGACTATCTTGTTGATATGCAAACTGAGCGTGGCGACGGTACTGAGTTATTTTATGCTCGCTGCGCAGTATTACATGCAGCACGTGTAGCTGGCATTGATGCCTTTGATGTGGTGTATTCGAATGTTAATGATGATGAAGGTTTCTTAAAAGAAGTTAGCCTAATCAAAAAACTCGGATATAACGGTAAATCACTGATCAATCCAAGACAAATTGAACTATTACATAATGCGTATGCTCCAACAGCAGCTGAAGTTGATCATGCTCAAAAAGTAGTTGAAGCAGCAGAAGAAGGTGAAAGAAAAGGCCTTGGCGTTATTTCCTTAAACGGCAAAATGATTGATGCACCGATTATTGCTCGTGCTAGAAAAGTTATCGAGTTGGCTAAATATTCTGGTGTACGTAAAGAAATTTGATAGGATTGAAAAATGACTACTTCTATAAACAAAAAAATTGATGATTTGCTTAAACAGCACCCTGACCTCAAGAATATTACGCCTTTTGTTGATGCTAACGCAACAACACCATATTTAAAAGATGAGTCTAAATACACGCGTAAATTGTGTGATTCTATTGAACAGGCAATTAAAAAATGTGAATTACGTGATGGTATGACTATCTCTTTTCACCATGCATTCCGTGAAGGTGATAAGGTTATCAACAAAGTTGTTGAAACGATCAGTAAGTTAGGCATTAAAAACTTAACGTTAGCTTCAAGTTCATTATTAAGCTGTAATTCGGCTTTAATACCTCATATCGAATCAGGGGTCATTACTAAAATTTATACTTCTGGTCTACGTGGTAAATTAGCCGATGCAATTTCACACGGTTTAATGGAAAACCCTGTTCATATCCATTCTCATGGTGGTCGAGTAAAACTTATCCAAAGTGGTGAAATTAATATTGATATCGCATTTTTAGCTGTATCAACCGCTGATGAACAAGGTAACGCTAATGGGGTATCGGGTAAATCACAATGTGGTGCACTCGGTTATGCTATGGTCGATGCGCAATTTGCTAAAAAAGTGGTACTACTAACTGAAGATATCGTTGGATATCCTAACCATCCGGCAAGTATTCGCCAAGATCAAGTTGACTATATCGTTAAAGTTGATGAGGTGGGTGATCCAACTAAAATCAGTGTGGGGGCAGCACGTATCACTAGCAATCCACGCGAACTGATGATCGCGCGTTATGCAGCTGATGTTATTGAACATTCAGGCTATTTCAAAGATGGTTTTTCAATTCAAACTGGTTCGGGTGCATCGTCAACTGCGGCAACTCGCTTCCTTGAAAATCGTATGCGTGCAAAAAATATCACTGCATCATTTGCATTAGGTGGTATTACAGCAAGTATTGTTGATCTTCATGAAAAAGGATTAGTTAAACGTTTATTAGACACTCAAAGCTTTGATGGCACAGCTGGACAATCTTTAGGTAAAAATAAAGATCATATTGAAGTATCAACCAACGTTTATGCGAACCCAGCATCAAAAGGTGCAAGCGTTGATGAACTTGATATTGTTATTTTAAGTGCTTTAGAAATTGACCTTGATTACAATGTTAATGTATTAACTGGTTCTGACGGCGTTATGCGTGGTGCGTCTGGCGGTCACTGTGATACTGCTGCTGGTGCAAACTTAACAATCGTTGTTGCACCACTGATTCGTAGCCGTATTCCAACGGTAATTAAAAAGGTAACAACACTAGTCACTCCTGGTGAAAGCGTTGATGTGCTAGTAACTGACCATGGTATTGCGGTTAATCCTAACCGTCCAGAAATTGCTGAACGTTTAAAAGCAGCTAATTTACCAATTATGAGCATTGAAGAGCTTTATCAACGTGCTGTATCTTTAACTGGTGAGCCAAAACCAATCGAGTTTAAAGATAAAATTGTTGGTATTGTCCATTTCCGCGACGGTTCAGTTATTGATGTCGTGCGTGAAGTTAAAGACTAATTTTAGTTTTAATTAATAAAGTAATAGCCTGACATGTAAAAGTGTTATGCTATTACTGATTTTATCCAGTGGAAAAAATGCTAATTAAATTTGATGATGGCACTCCAATTAACCTTGAGCAGATGCTATTAGCCAAGGAACAGCGAGTAGAAAACCAAAAACAGGCAATGATATGTTATAAATATCCAATCATATCCTTAAGCCTAGTTATTCCAGGTGCTATAAAAAATAGTAGCGGTGCTCGTTATCTTTTTGACGAAGCAATCAAAGCATTACATCACTGTTTTTTTCAAAATGACATCGCAATAATCAATGAAGATCATTATCACTACATCACCGGTTCAGAAGCTATTATAGCAATAAAATGTTCAGCTAATTCCCTTAAAAAATACTGTATTGATATTGAAAATAATCACCCATTAGGACGTTTATGGGATATTGATGTTATTGACATTGTTACACAAAAAAGCCTGTCACGATCACAATTCGACAACCAACCAAGACAATGCTTAGTCTGTCATGAAACGGCAAAACTTTGCGGTAGAGCAAAACGTCATTCAATTGATGAAATTTTTACAGCGATTGAAAACAAGATAGCAAAATTTCAGAAAAATAATAGCGATAATACTCATTGCTAATAACGGATTGATAAAATAGCATAACTACATACATGATATATCATCAACCCTAATTATAATCTAAAAAATCAGTTATACTGTTTCAAGTGCTTGCTGTAAATCAGCCAGTAAATCAGTAATATCTTCTAACCCCACCGAAATACGTAATAATTGATCTGAAATCCCAGCCGTTTTTCGTGCTTCGGCACTAATACCTGAATGAGTCATTGTTGCTGGATGGCACACAAGACTTTCCACTCCACCAAGTGATTGAGCCAATGTAAAAATATTAAGCGCTTTTAAAAATTTCGGCATAACATCGGCATTGCCAACTAATTCAAAACTGAGTAACGAACCAAAGCCTTTCTGCTGTTTTTTAGCAATATCATGTCCAAGATTAGTTGGTAAAGAGGGATGAAATACTTTAGCTATTTTAGGATGATTAGCAAGAAACCCAACAACTTTTTGCGCATTGTCTTGTTGTAAATTTACACGCGCCGCAAGGGTTCGTAATCCACGTAATAAAAGATAACTATCAAATGATGAAGTCAGCGTACCAATATTATTAGCCCACCATAAAACATCTGTAGCAAGTTGTTGGTCCTTAAAAACTAAAATTCCTGCTAATAAATCCGAATGTCCGTTTAAAAATTTAGTACAAGAGTGGGTAACAATATCAGCACCAAGCTCCAATGGTTTTTGTAAAATAGGCGTCATAAATGTATTATCGACTAAAACCAAAGCACCTACATCATGCGCTTGTTGCGCAATTTTTTTTATATCAACAACACGCAGTAATGGATTACTTGGTGTCTCAATCAAAACTAATTTGGGATGTAAGCTTAATGCTTCTTGTAATGCGACCAAGTCAGACTGATCCACAAATTTTACCTTAAAATAACCTTTCTCGCTCAAACTATTAAACAAACGATAGCTACCACCATAACAATCATGGGGGGCAACAACTAAGTCATTTGGCGCTAATAAGGCAACACTAATAAGGTGAATTGCTGACATGCCACAGTTAGTTAAAATAGCATCGGCACCACCTTCTAATTTTGCAACTGTTTCTTCCACCAATCGCCGACTTGGATTTGCTTTTCGCGCATAATCAAATTTCCTGGGTTTAGCAAATTCTTCATAACGATAACATGTAGATGGAGTGATAACAGGTACGACACTGCCATATTGATCATCAGTATTGAGCCCACCACGAACAGCAATTGTTCCTTGGTTTAAATTGTTAGCTTGACTAGTCATAATAACATTCCTCTAAATAATGTTTTGCTTACTTCAAGAATAGATTGTATAAGAATAACACACTGAATATAGACGTCAACATGTCTAGATGTCTAACTATCTTGGTGTATAGATTGCAGAAAGATAAAAAAAACGTTAGAATTGCCCACATTATTTGTGATGTAATTTGGTGAAAATATGATGGAATGGAATGGCGAATATATAAGCCCTTATGCTGAACATGGTAAAAAAAGTGAGCAAGTAAAAAAAATTACAGTATCAATTCCGTTAAAAGTGTTAAAAATATTGACTGATGAGCGTACTCGCAGACAAGTTAATAATTTACGTCACGCAACAAATAGTGAATTATTGTGTGAAGCTTTTCTTCATGCTTATACTGGTCAACCTTTACCTTGTGATGATGATTTACAAAGAGATCGTGAAGACGGTATTCCCAAACAAGCTCAAAAAATGATGCAAGATTTAGGCATCACCCCAGAATTCGATTGATTATTAACTAAAAGTATTAATTTTCAAAAAGCAAAAAGGCGCACAATGCGCCTTTTCAACTACTATTGGTTTTCAGATACGGTTTTTCGGAAAATTATTTTTTACCGCCAACCATAGCAAAACGTTGTTTGAACTTATCTACACGTCCACCAGTTGCAACATCACGTTGTTTACCAGTATAGAATGGGTGACACTCACCACATACATCAAGATGAATATCATGACCAATAGTAGAATGAGTTTTAATAACATTACCACAAGAGCATGTTGCATTAATTGCAGTATATTCTGGATGGATACCTTCTTTCATAATAAACCTCTAAAGTTTGTTCGTATCGCTATATAAATGGCTAAAAGCAAAATCTATACACCATACGAGTGTTAAAAAACATGATAAGGTTGCAAATTATATGCCTTAAAAGTTAAATAATCAAGCCATAAAAAGACAAATTAAACGGGTAATTGCCCTATTGTCACTTGTAATTCAACCTTTTCACCATTCCGCAATACAATAATGGGGACAATCATACCCGGTTTCAACTCGGCAATTTGATCCATGGTTTCAACAATGGATTTAACAGGCTTATTATCTACCATAATCAAGATATCATTAGCTTGTATACCCGCTTGTAAAGAAGGTCCTTCAACATTGGTGACTAAAATACCTAATACCACTGGCATATCATTTGGATTTTGAGTGGGCGCAAATTCTAATCCATCAATACCGATATAACCACGAATAATTTTTCCATCCTGAATCAACTTATTCATGATCTTTACAGCTAAAGAAGTCGGAATTGCAAATCCAATCCCTTCCGGAACATCATTACCCAAATTTTTTGCAAAGGTGAGAGTATTAATTCCCATTAATTCACCTTTAGTATTAACTAGTGCTCCTCCAGAATTACCGTGATTTATTGATGCATCAGTTTGAATAAAATTCTGTCTTCTATATGGACTTAGCCCATCGCGACCTGTAGCACTAATAATACCTTGTGTGATAGTTTGCCCTATATTGTAAGGATTACCTATCGCTAAAACCACATCACCAATCTTCGGTTCACGCTGAGGATTAATGGTAATAGTTGGAATATTAGAGGCTTCTATTTTTAATACGGCAAGATCAACAAGTTTATCAGAGCCTACCGATAAAGCCTCAAAAATTCGTCCATCTTGCAGTGCAACAATAATTTGCTCTGCATCTTCAACAACGTGATAATTAGTAACAATATATCCCTGTTCACTCATTATTACCCCTGAACCAAGTGGAGTAATTGGACTATCTTGTGATTCTTGAGAAACAGAATTAATTGAGCGACTATAAATATTAACTACTGCGGGCGCTGCAGTTTTTACGGCATCAGAATAACTTAAAGGTTCGTTACTGAAAATAGAAACAAAAAAATGCAATTGCTTTCCGTTTCGTAATGAAGGAAAAATAATTAATAACGCAACGGCTAAAACTACACCGATTAATATTGGCCATAAAAATTTTTTAAGCATTGCCGTCAGATGATAGTAATTAGATATAGCAACGATTTTAGCATATATACAAAAGTGTTAAAATCACTGTTTTTCGCCGACGCCAAAGCATCGACGAAATAGAGTTAAATTATCTTCTAGTTTGAAAAAAATTATCTTAAAATGAGATAAATTCGGCTATCTCCTCGTACTATATTAAGCGCAATAACAGACGGATTACTATCAATGATTTTGCGAAGTTCTGCAATATTAGTTACTCGTCCTTTGTTAACGCCAGTAATCAGATCTCCCTCTTGTAAGCTAAGTCGAGAAGCAGGTGAATTTTTAGCAATCTTTTCAATTAAAACACCTTTTTGACCTTTTATTTCACCATTACTAAGTGTTGCACCATCAAGAGCAGTATGCAATGATTTTGCTTCGGTTACTGCCTCATCGCTATTTTTGAGTTTTACCTCAACAGACATTTGTTTACCATCTCGAATTAAGCCTAATTTTACAGTTCGCCCAGCACCAGTTGTGGCAATTTTTGCACGTAATTCAGCAAAACTATCAACGGGTTTACCGTCCATTGAAATAATAATATCGCCAGATTTAATTCCTGCAGCTTGTGCGGCTGAATTTTCAATCACTTCACTAACGAAAGCACCTTTTTGAACATCAACATCAAATGCTTTCGCTATATCCGATGTCAGTTCATTACCTTTGATGCCAAGCACACCACGTTTGACCTCACCAAACTCAATAAGCTGCGATGTTAAACTTTTTACCATATTACTAGGAATTGCAAAGCCAATCCCAACATTACCACCATTTGGCGCAATAATCGCAGTATTAATACCAACGAGTTCACCATTTAAATTAACAAGTGCTCCACCAGAGTTTCCTTGGTTAATTGAAGCATCTGTTTGAATAAAATTTTCAAAACCATTCATATTAAGCCCACTGCGAGCCAAAGCTGAAATAATCCCCGAAGTAACAGTCTGACCAATACCAAATGGGTTACCAATAGCAACAGTATAATCACCAACCCGCAAATTATCAGAATCAGCCAATTTAATCGCCGTTAATTTTTTTGCATCATCAAGTTTAAGCAATGCTATATCACTTTGTGGATCTTTACCGATTAGCTTTGCTTTATATTCATGTCCATCATTAAGAGCAACCGTGATTTTATCGGCACTATCAATAACATGATTATTCGTCACAACATAACCTTTTTCAGCATCAATAATCACACCAGAGCCTAGACCTGTAAACACTCTTGATTGACTATCAGGGTAACCAAAAAAACGTCTAAATTCTTCTGGCATATTATTTTGCATTTGCGCAGTACCCTCAACCTTAATACTAACAACTGAAGGTAATACCGTTTCGAGCATAGGTGCCAAACTTGGCTGCTGTGTATTACTGTCGGTTGAGGTAGGAGGAAAAGAAGCATAAGCATCGGGATGTGATGCTAAACTTAACCCTAAACTTAACGCTATAATACTTAATAATTTTTTTTGTTGTTTTAATGAATTAATCATCTTATAACTCTCGCTTTCACAAAAATTTAATCTCTATAAAATTGCTTGACCATTAGGAAACGGCGAATAAAACCATAGTAGTTAAGATTTGTGTTCATCCGCTTTAAATAAACCAGAAGAATTATCCGAATAATCTCTAGGCTGCTTATCAAGTATCATTTCTTTTGTTTCATCTGAATCAGAGTTGGAATCAAAATCCAAAGATGCGGCTTTATCGCCATCAATAAATTGACTAGAATTTTCAGCCATATGTTGATAAAGGCGACGAAAATCTTTAGCCATACTATCCAATATCTCAGCACTATGAGAAAAATGTTTAGCAATCATTTGTTTTTGCGCTATTAATTCATCTTTTGTTTGTTCTAGCTCATGTTTAACTTTGGTATATTTACGAGCCTTAGGGCTAATAACGCTTACAAAAATAAAACCAATAATAAAACCAATTACTAATCCAATTATAAGATAAGTAAGCATATCTTTATCCATTATTCACTCCTTATATCTTCAAGATATATCATTTTATAAAATTGAAATCCAATTATCAGCACTTATTTTGCATGGTTAGCAAGTTTTATCAATTGTTTTTTTAACTTATCTGGTGCATTTTCCGCTAATGCATATAAAAACATGGCACTTTTAGCTGTCATCACACTCGATACTAAAGAGGACTTAACAGTCTGAGAATGGCGATGTGACAACTTGACCGAAATATCCGGATTAATCTGATATTGGATAGACGATAGAGACGGTAAGATATTTTTTCGTATCTCTGATATTAAATTACTTTGTTCATATTTCAGTCTCGTTAACCAGCCAGCAGTGCTTACCTCTAAAATCAATACGCCTTCGCGATAATTAGCCACTCGACATTGTTGATTCAATGGGGATGGCAATAAATCGTTAACCTCTTTAGCCAATGTTTTTAATGCATTAGTTCTTTCTTGGATCTTAGAAAAACAAGAGGCTTGAGTTATTATTGACGTCAATACTTGTGGCTCATTAAAACGCATATCTTGACTTCCTCTCCTTTCTTAATCAATAAAAAAAGTTTCTCCTAAAAGCTAAAAATAAGTATTAGTTTAATAATTTACCCTATTTATCGTCAAAAGTCTTATTGAAAAAATTTATTTACTGTTTTATAAAAATTTCTTTACTAATATGATGTTCAAAACTTCAGTTAAAAAAAATAGATAACTGATAATGGATTGAAATTTATCAGAAATACTAAAAAGATTAACTGCAATTTAAAGGCATTTTTTCATAAAAGTTTTATAAATCTGCAGATGGATAATCCTTTTTTTGATTGTAATTAATTCGCTTAATATTAGAATAATATTTAAAATCATTAATTAACATCTTGGTAAGCATTGTATCGTAATACATAAAATGCTATTAAAGCATAACTCTTTTGACATTTTATCCTGTTAAGCGTTATATTGTTTTTTGATATTTTCTACATCTATATCATTAAGCAGTTAAGCAGTTTTTTATAAGCAGTTTAAACTTAAGAGGTGTAATATGGGTATCTTAAATAACATTTTTTCTAAAGTATTTCCTAACGCTCAAGCAACAGTAGAAAATGCAGTTGATGCTGTGAAAGATAAAGTCGGAAACATCACAGCATCTGTCAAAGACACAGTATCAGATGGCTCAAAACAAATTCAAGATAAGGTCGAGCAAGGCACATCCGCAACTAATGTTGATGTCACCTCGATTCTTGATAATCTAGCTAAAAAGCATCCTGAAGCACTCAACTGGAAAACGTCTATCGTCGATTTATTAAAATTACTCGGTATAGATAGTAGCTTAGATGCACGTAAAAAGTTAGCACAAGAACTAAATTATACTGGCAGTACTGATGATACTGCAGCAATGAATACATGGTTAATTAAAGAAGTCATGAAAAAAATCGCTGAAAAAGGCGGTAACATTACTCATCTCTTTTCTTAATCGAACAATCTAAGATAATGACGATCCACCCAATCTTGGGTGGATTTTTTATAATATTCGATCAGCTATCCATTAACCATTTGTTATTAAATCAATAAACTAAGCCTTAAAAGCGTGTAATTGATTCATCGCAGCATTAACACCTTGAGATAATAAAATATCCGTACAGCGCACTGATTCATCAATAGCTTGATCAATCAATGCTTGCTCAGGTTTAGAGGGTTTGTTAAGAACGTAGCCTACCACTTTATTTTTATCACCAGGATGACCTATACCAATCCTTAATCGATGAAAATTTAAATTATTACCCAATTTGCTGGCAATATCT
Organism: Gilliamella sp. ESL0250; assembly: GCF_013345045.1. Lineage (NCBI taxonomy): Bacteria > Pseudomonadati > Pseudomonadota > Gammaproteobacteria > Orbales > Orbaceae > Gilliamella > Gilliamella sp. ESL0250. The sequence goes on from NZ_JAAEDV010000010.1 coordinate 126,800, forward strand.
TTTAGCCCATTATGCCCACCATGACTACCACCAAACTTAAGTTTAGCTATACCTGGATTCAAGTCGAGTTCATCATGGGCAACTAATATTTCTTCTGGCTTTATTTGGTAAAATGACGCCATAGCTTGCACCGCCTTACCACTTAAATTCATAAATGTAGTTGGAACTAATAAACGCACATCATGACCAGAAATATTGATTCGTGATGTGTAACCAAAAAATTTTGGTTCATTTTTTAATGATTGATTATAACGCTGAGCCACTTGTTCAACAAACCATGCGCCTGCGTTGTGCCTTGTTGCTGCATATTCATTGCCGGGATTGGCAAGTCCTACTATCAGTTTTATTGTTGTCATAATATTTTTATTGTCACTGATTTTATTGTGAAAAATGCCCCAAAAGGGGCATTTAACTCAATGAAAAAATAGATTATTGATGGAACATAGCTGAAATCGATTCTTCATTACTGATTCGACGAATTGCTTCAGCAAGCATACCTGACAATGTTAATTGACGAACATTTTTCAATGCTTTTACTTCAGCCGTTAATGGAATTGTATCGCAAACAACAATTTCATCAATAGCACTGCTTTTAATGTTACTCACTGCTTTACCTGAAAAAATTGGATGCGTTGCATAAGCAAACACTCTTTTTGCTCCTCGTGCTTTTAAAGCGTCGGCTGCTTTACAAAGTGTTCCTGCTGTATCAATCATATCATCAACTAAGATACAATCTCTATCTGCAACATCACCAATAATATTCATCACTTCAGCTTCATTTGCACGTTGACGGCGTTTATCAATAATCGCCATATCAGTATCATTAAGTAGTTTAGCTATCGCGCGAGCACGCACCACACCACCAATATCTGGAGATACCACAATTGGACGTTCAAATTGACGTTGTAACATATCTTCTAAAATAACTGGGCTAGCAAATACGTTATCCACAGGCACATCAAAAAAACCTTGAATTTGCTCTGCATGAAGATCAACGGTTAATACCCTATCAACACCAACAGTTGATAAAAAATCAGCGACAACTTTAGCGGTAATAGGCACACGAGCCGAACGAACTCGACGATCTTGCCTTGCATAACCAAAATAAGGAATAACCGCAGTAATACGACCAGCAGATGCGCGACGCATTGCATCGATCATGACGAGCAATTCCATTAAATTGTCATTGGTTGGAGCACAAGTTGATTGAATAATAAAAACATCTTCACCACGGACATTTTCATTGATTTGGACATTAACTTCACCATCACTAAAACGGCTTACAACAATGTCACCAAGAGAAGTATAAAGACGATTAGCTATACGTTTTGCTAGTTCGGGTGTGGCATTACCAGCAAAAAGCTTCATATCAGGCACGAGAAATCCTCAAGCATGTATTCATGATTACTTAATTCGTAATCGGTTAAATCGGGGCTACAATTATATAATCATTTATCTATCATGCTCAACCACAATATAAAAATAAATCAAAAATATTTGATAGCGGATTATAAACAACACAACTACTTTTTACAGATAACTGCAACAAGTTATAAGCAAGGTATAATCCGATAGGCAAGCTCAAGTCATCTGAGACAAATAGACGGATCTAGTTATTCTTTTATTTAAAAATTATAGTTCTATAGGGTATAACATAACATTATCTGGAGTAGTAAAAAATGATACATAGCTACCCATTTCACAGCTATCAGATGCTTCTATAAAAATAATATTTTTTCCAAGTGACAAAACTAAAAGACCTTGATCTTCACAAGATATCACTTTTGCATTAAAAACTATGTGGTTATCAATTAAATTGATACTACAATTATGTTTTTCTGCAAGGATTATGTAAATACCCCAAACCTAGTACACAACTCACGTAGAAAATCATGCTGCTTGTTTTAGTGTTTTATACTCAATCGGTGTCATGTTATTTAACGCCTCATGCGGTCTTTCGGTATTATAAATCGTTA
>NZ_JAAEDV010000011.1:0-110587 GCF_013345045.1 Gilliamella sp. ESL0250
CTCGCTCAAAATTAACTAATCAAACAGCTAACTTTGCAAAAATTTACATAAAAGAAGCGGTGCAATGGATGCTTGATGATGGGCTGGCATCACGTATTGATGTTTCAGTAAAGCGAACCGATTTAACTGTTTTAGTTGCTACTATCAATATTTATAAAACAGATGGGAGTAATGAAGAATTTAGGTTTGACAACTTATGGAGTGATATTAATGTCTAGTGGATTTTCAAGACCAACATTACCGGATTTAATCACAACTATACGCAATGATTTGTATGCGCGCCTAGCTATTGATGATGAGTTGATTTCATTACGGCGTAATGACCCAGAGGTATACGGACGAGTTATAGCGGGGGCAACACATGTGTTATTAGGCTATATTGAAAATATGGCCAAAAATATTTTACCTGATCAAGCAGACGAAGCTTGGTTGATCCGACATGGAAATATGAAGCGTTGCTATAGAAAACAACCTACGCCTGCGGTTGGTTATATTCGATTTGATGAAGTGGCTGATGGCATTGTTATCAATAAAGATCAAAAAGTCAGGCGTCAAGTTGATCAGCGCATGTATACAGTTACCCAAACAACTACATCAGCAAATAATGTTTTAAGAGCACCTGTAGTATGTGACGAGGTAGGTAAAAAAGGGAATTGTGATGATGGTACCAGTATGTCACTGATCACCCCTGTTACTGGTCTATCATCAACTTGTTTTGCTGATTCTATTGAGTCAGGTGCTGATATTGAGGATTTAGAATCTTTTAGGAAACGAGTTATCGATAGATGGTATTACACACCTCAAAGCGGCGCAGATCAAGATTATGTACAGTGGGCAAAAGAGGTTCACGGTGTTACACGGGCTTGGTGTTATCGTCATTGGGCTGGGGCGGGTAGCGTTGGCGTGATGGTTGCAAATAGTGATCCGGTTAATCCCATTTTAGACAATACCACAATTCAACATGTCAAAAAACATATTGATCCGCTGGCACCGGTTGCTGGCTCTATGCTGATAGTGTTTTCACCAACACCCAAACCTATTAATTTTAAAATTATGGTCACACCTGATAACCCAAAAATTCGTTATCAAATAGAAGCCGAGTTAAAAGAATTTTTGTTACGCGAAGGGAGACCACAATCAACACTATTTAGATCACGTATTAGCGAAGTGATTAGTTCATCATTTGGCGAGTATGCCCATGAATTAGTTTACCCCGATAAAGATATATTTGTAGAAAAAAATCAGGTAGCGGTCTTCGGGGGTATTGAATGGATTTAGAAAAACAATACCGAAGCATGGTAGGGCACTTATTGCCTTACGGTCCAGCATGGGATAAATCAGAGCCAATCCTTTTATCGTTAGCATTAACACTATCAAAAACTCACGTTCGATTAGATGATTTAATGCAAGAAATCAATCCCAAAACGACGACAGAGCTGATAGATAGATATGAGCAAATTTGCGGATTACCGGATAGTTGTTACCCATCGGAGGTTCAAACGCTAACTACTCGGCGCAACCGTTTAGATTCTAAGATAAATTTGGTCGGTGGCATAAATAAAGCATTTTTTCTACAAGTCTTAAAAGCCAACGGCTATTTAGACGCCACGATTACAAACTATAACAATGATGTTTTTACCTGTGAATCAACATGCCAAGACTATTTATACGATGAAGAGTGGCGTTTTTATTGGATTGTAAACATACCTCACAATTATCAAATAACAGAAATGACCTGTAATGATGGATGCGATTCACATTTGAGAACGTGGGGGGATAAGCAAATCGAATGCATAATTGAAAAATTATGCCCATCACATACTTATGTAATTTTTAAATACGGAGCAATCAATGCATAGAATTGACACATCTACTGCCCAAAGAGATAAGTTTGGTCAAGGGAAAAATGGCTTTACTCGCGGTAATCCACAAACAGGCACGCCAGCAACGCAACTAGACTATCTATATTGTGATGCCATTCAGGAAGAAATTGCTAATGCGATTGAATCAGCAGGCATTAAACTTGATAAATCAAAGCATGACCAACTCGCCACAGCAATTAAGGAATTTGTCAAAAAAGGTAGCGTAAAGCTCAACTCATCAACTAACAGCTCATTAGAAACAGAAGCTGCAACGCCGTTGGCTGTTAAGAAAGCAAATGATCTAGCGACCACGGCACATAATATTGCCGAATTAGCAGTCCGACGTGGCAACGAATTTCCATTTCGCGGAAATCTGGGCGGCCGACATTTAAATAACATTGGTGCAACATCCCACGGCGTTTATTTTCAAAATTCATATAACGAAGCACTGATAGAACGCGGCTACCCTGTGCGTGATGCGGGCGCATTAACTGTTTTAAAAACAGATGGTGATGGTGAGAGTTGTGCACAAATATATACGTTATATAAATCGGGGAGGCAATTTATCAGAAACTACAGAGGCAACAGTCAAAATGGTTTTTGGGATAGTTGGGTTGAACAAATTACAACAGCAAATATCAATGATTATTTGCCAGTCGGCATCCCTCAACCATGGCCAACTACCACGCCGCCAGACGGCTGGCTAAAATGCAACGGTTGGAAATTTGATAAAAATAAATATCCGAAGCTAGCGCAAGTGTACCCGTCGGGTAATTTGCCAGATTTACGAGGTGAATTTATCAGAGGATGGGATGACGGCAAAGGTACAGATTCTGGGCGCGGAATATTGAGCTGGCAGGGAGATGCGATTAGAAATATTTGGGGTGAAATATCGCCGATTTCCGAAACTTTTGCATCAGAACCCATAGCTACTGGCGCATTTAAATATTTTGAAAAACATGCTGGTCACACGCCGACAAGCATCGACGTGGGAAGTGTTGGTGGTGTTGTATTTGATGCGTCAAATATAGTACCAACAGCCAACGAAAATAGAGTGCGCAGTATAGCGTTTTTATATATAGTTAAAGCAGAATAAAGGAGATTTATATAATGAAATATCAATTAACACCGAAAATAGCACAGTTTGACAAAGACGGTTTTGTAACAACTGAGGGCTGGGCATTAATTTATAACACAGACGTTATAACTGGCGAATTTATGAACGCAACATACGAATATGTTGCCGAGGGGATCGGTTTGCCCGATCATGTGTGTTTAGACGCTCCGAATTCAGTTGATGATGAGCACGCAATCGTTAGAGTCGGCGATACGTGGACATACCCCTCAGATCATCGCGGTAAAAAAATCTACTCAACAGAAAATGGCGCAGAATCAACAGTAACAGAAATCGGCGACATTCCGAATAATTACACGCTATTAAAACCGTCTAGCGAGTTTGACACATGGAATGGTGAGGCGTGGGTGTTAGATAAAAACAAACAGCATCAGCATTATATAGCTGTAGCAACAGCACAAAAAAAACAGCTATTAAGCGAAGCTACCACGCAGATTGATTACCTACAAGACGCAATTGATACAGAAATAGCAACAGACGAAGAAAAAGCATTGTATTCAGCGTGGAAAAAATACAGAGTTTTGCTAAATCGTATTGATGTCGAAACTGCGCCAGATATCAAATATCCAGAAAAACCACAATAACATCACGTCACAACACTATCAATCTTCAAACTTACAATACTCAACAGCGTCATGTAGCATCACAAAATCGGCGATATCATAGCTGTTGATGCTGTGGCATATTTGTGTCAACACCATTCTTTATATGAATTTAAGCTACTTTATATTGCGTCACAATTAAATATCGCAAGAGGTGCAACGCTTTGTTTTTAAATAAAATTACTTTTTAGCGTCCTGCCTGTCACGCAGGGGGTCGCGGGTTCGAGCCCCGTCCGTTCCGCCAATTCATTAAATCTTATCTAAATCTATTTATTACCAGTAAAAATAAATAAAGCAAGATTGTATAAATTTATTGTTGAAAATAGAATTACAGGGAAGATTACCCTGTAACGTTTTATGTTTTTTTCAACTATTCATTCTTATTCAAAAGGCTTTTCTTGATTTCTATCGCAAGGAGGGGGTTCCACATAGCACCCGTTGCACTCATAACAGCATCAGCACCACTTTTTATAAATTGATGATAATGTTCACTAGAACCAACTCCACCGACGCCCACTATAGCAAATTTTAGATCCATCTGTTTACGATATTTAGCTAAACGACTCACCATATCTAAGCCAGCCCAACGAATTGCGTCACCACAAATTCCACCTTCTTTTCTATTTTCACCTAAAGCCGGGTGACCTTTAGCATCAACGGGTTTAGCCGATAATGTGTTGATGGCGCTTAAACCGTCAATGATAGATCCGACACGAGTTAATAAAGAAATAATCTTTTCATCATCAGGAAAATACGCTAGTTTTAAAATAAGTGGACGATCAGGCACAGCAGTTTTAATAGCATTGACTACTCGTTCAACTTTATCTACATCAAAGCAAAGTAGTTTGCTTGCTCCTTCGTTTGGACAACTTAGATTTGCTTCAAGAATAGGTGCATTGGTTTCTTTAACTAATTTTGCCGCTAAAGCATAATCTTTTTCTATTTCTCCATTACCTTGTGTTCCTTGAAAACTACCTATAACACATTGTCCATTGCCAGCCGATTTTACAGCGTTAGCCATATCGGGTTGCCAAATATCAGGTGAAAATGAAGGCACGCCAAATGAGTTGGTAATTGATAATGGCTGATTATAATTGGTATCAGCTAATACTGTATCTAGATTGCATGATAATTTATCTTTAGGATGAACAGATAAAACATTAGGTAAAGGATGGCATTTATGTAGCTTAGTTCTGACCGTTTTATATACACATAAGTCAAATCCATAAGCAAAAGCAGCTTTAATATAGTTTGCATTTAATAGTGGACCTGCGGGCATACCGAATGGTAAATTGACCTCAACATTTAAGAATTTTGACATTGTTGTTGGGATTTGTTGTGCTTTATCGAGTTGTGCAAAAAGCCCAAAGGGTCCTTGAGCATAATTATCTTCGTAGCTTATACTTGGATTATAAAAAGGTGTTAAAGATTTCATACTCTCTCCTGATTATGCATGTCTTAAAGTAAATTGATTATTAATTTGAAATAGTAAAAAAACAGTTTTTTAACCAAAAAAAATCCTCCATGAAGGAGGATTTAAAAATAGGGCAAGTAGAGAATAAACAGACAATTTTGATTTTAATTTGTTAATGGGTATTCCAAACATTCTAATATTCTCTTTTTGTTAACTGTAAGGCATTGTAGCTGATCAAATTTAAAATTCAATATGAAAATTTAAAAAATATGTAACTAAATAAAAAGGTTATAATATTATTTTTTAGATTTATAGCTATACAGTAAACACTTCAAACACAGTCAATTATAAAAAATAAGTAAAGTCTTATTTTATTTATATCGATAATTTTCTAATCAATTAATAAATCAAGAAAAATTTTTGTCGAAAAAATGATACACCAACTATTAATGAAATTAATGTAAGTGGAGAATGACTATTGGTAATGTTATCATTATTGAAAACTAAAAAGATTAAATGTTAGGTATATAAAAATGCAAAATGAAAATATTTTTAAATCGTTAACGCTACCCAATGGTGTTGAATTAAAAAACCGTATAATGATGGCACCAATGACAACATGTTCTGGTTTTTATGATGGTTCTGTTACACATGACTTGATCGAATATTATCGTGTAAGATCTGGTGAAATAGGGGCTATTATTGTTGAATGTGGATTTGTCGATAATAAAGGCTTAGCTTTTCCTGGAGCGATTGGTTTAGATAGTGACGATAAAATTGAAGGATTAGCTAAAATTGCTCAAGCTATCAAAGACCAAGGCTCTAAAGCAATTATTCAAGTGTATCATGGCGGAAGAATGGTTGAACCTAAACTCATTGGTGGACAATCTCCTGTGGGGCCTAGTGCAATTGCAGCTCCGCGTCCTAATGCTGCTATGCCAATTGAATTGACTACTGATGAAGTGGATGAAATGATTGATAAGTTTGGTCAAGCCGTGCGTCGAGCTATTCAGGCTGGTTTTGACGGGGTAGAGATTCATGGTGCTAATACTTATTTAATTCAACAATTCTATTCTCCTAATTCAAATCAAAGGAAGGATAAATGGGGCGGAAGCCGTGATAATCGTACTCGATTCCCGCTTGCTATTTTAGATATCACCCATGATATGATTAAACAATATGCAACACCTGAATTTATTGTTGGTTATCGTTTTTCACCTGAAGAGCTAGAAGTTCCAGGCATTCGTTTTGATGATTCCATGTATTTACTTGAAAAATTAGCTGACAAAGGGCTTGATTATGTCCATTTTTCAATGGGAACGACACTTAGACCATCTATTGTTGATACACAAGATCCAACCCCACTAATTAAAAAATATGTATCTATGCGATCGGCTACATTAGCAAAAATTCCTGTTGTGGGTGTTGGTAATGTTATTAACCTAAATGATGTTAATGATGCAATCAATAATGGTTATGACTTAGTCGCCGTTGGACGAGCTTGTATTGCTTATCCTGATTGGATTAGCCGTATTAAGAAAGGTGAAAAACTAGAACTGTTTATCAATAGTGATAAACGTGAAGAACTTAATATTCCTGAACCTTTATGGCGTTTTTCTTTGGTTGAAAGTTTGATTCGTGATGTTAATCTTAATGCTAAAAAATTTAAACCAGGTAATTATCAAGAAACAGTCAACGACGAATCTTATGAATTTCTTATTAATGTTGAATTAGGTAAAGACTTTATTAAGGATATGGCATTAGTGAATGCTAAAGAGTTAGATAATGATATCCTAGATAATTTTACTGTTATAAAAAATAGAATTATTGATTCCAATAGTCCACATGTTGATACGATTTCGGGAGCAACTACGCAATGTGAAGCTTTTAAAAAAGCAGTCACTAAAGCGATGGCAAAATCTAACAAAGAGGCGATTATTGCCGAAGGTGGCGATCCTAATGACCAATCTTTCGATGTAGTTGTAGTTGGTAGTGGTGGGGCCGGGCTAGCGGCTGCTATTCAAGTGCATGATCTGGGCGCTAATGTAGTAATTGTTGAGCAAATGTCTGTCATTGGCGGTAATACCAATAAAGCCTCAGCTGGTATGAATGCAGCAGAAACTAAGTTCCAAAAACTTAAAGGTATCAAAGACAGTAAAAAACTTTTCTATCAAGAAACGATGATAGGTGGAAAAAATAAAAATAATCCAGAGTTATTACATTATTTTGTTGAAAATGCACCAGATGCGATCAATTGGTTAGATGATAATGGTATTGAACTAAGTGGTATTACAACAACTGGCGGTATGAGTATTGATCGAACACACCGCCCAGAAAGTGGTGCAGCGGTAGGTGGTTTCTTAATTAGTGGACTAGTCAGAAATATCAATAAGCGTGGTATCGAAGTCATGCTTGATACAGCAGTTACTGAAATTGTCACCGAAAACCATAAAGTTATTGGCGTTAAAGTTTCAGAAGAAGATGGTTCAACTCATATGATAAAAACCAAAGCAGTCATTATTGCAACCGGTGGATTTAGTGCTAATACTGCAATGGTTGAAAAATATCGCCCTGATCTTAAAGGATTTGTCACCACCAATCATAAAGGTGCCACCGGCTCTGGTATTATGATACTTGAAAAGCTTGGTGCTGGAACCGTTGATATGGGAGAAATTCAAATCCATCCAACAGTTGAACAAACTTCTTCTTATTTAATTTCAGAATCTATTCGTGGTGGGGGCGCGATACTTGTATCGCAAGAAGGCCAACGATTTGTTAATGAACTTGACACCCGGGACAATGTATCAGCTGAGATTATCAAACTACCGGAACACTATGCTTATATCCTATTTGATCAACAAGTACGTGATGAAAACAGATCAGTTGAAGAATATGTTGCAAATGAACTTGTTACCCAAGCAAATACGATTGAAGAATTAGCTCAAAAGTTATCGATTAATGACAACACATTAACTAAAACTGTAAAACGATACAATCAGTTTGCAGCAACTAAACACGATGAAGATTTTGGACGAACAACGGGTATGCGTCATCCGATAGAAAAAGGGCCTTTCTATGCAATAAAAATTGCACCTGGTGTTCATCATACCATGGGCGGTGTAACTATCAATATTCAAACGCAAGTCTTAGATACTAATAAAAATGTCATTCAAGGTGTGTTTGCCGCAGGTGAGGTAGTGGGTGGTGTACATGGAGCAAACCGTATAGGAGGTAATGCTGTTGCAGATATCATTATTTTTGGTATACAAGCGGGCAAAAATGCTGGTGATTATATCAAAAGTTAACTTGTTATAACTACTTGAGCTTGTTTAGTATGGTACGTCCTAGCTATGAATATACTCAAACTTTAATGGGAACAACGGTTTCATTAACGCTATTAGAGCCTAATGAAGCCGCTGCATACGCTGTTTTTGAAACTATAAAAATGCTTGAGGATAAATTAACCGTTAATAGGTCGTTATCAGAAGTTATGTCAATTAATTTAGCAGCTGGCCAATACCCTGTTACAGTAAGCCATTCTGTGTTTTCTTTGATTGAACAAGCTCAAAAAGTCAGCCTACATTTCAATAGTTGCTTTAATTTTGCCATTGGTCCATTAGTTAAGCTTTGGAAAATTGGCTTCCAAGATTATCAAGTACCATCTACCAAGTTAATAAAACAACAATTATTGTTAACTGATCCTAAAAATATTGAACTGGATGCAAAGACCCATTCCGTATTTTTAAAAAAATCTGGAATGGAAATTGATTTAGGTGCAATTGCTAAAGGATATATTGCTGATGTCGTCAAATTGATTTTACAACAATATCAAGTGTATCAAGGTATCATTAATTTAGGTGGTAACGTATTAACACTGGGTAAATCTTCACTTAATGAAGACGGCTATTGGCATGTGGGGCTAAGAAAACCATTTTCAACTAAAAATAAGCTGTCTGGGATTATTAAAGTTATAAATAAGTCGGTTGTAACATCGGGTATTTATGAGCGCTTTTTTATACAAAACAGTCATCTTTACCATCACATATTTAATCCCAAAACAGGCTATCCACTAGACAATGAATTAGAAAGCGTGACAATAATTTCAGATTCTTCATTGGAAGGCGATATTTATTCAACTGTCTTTTATGGATGGGGACTTGATAAAAGTAGAGAGTATTTAAAAAAACATCAAAAATTATCAGCTATATTCTTGTTAAAAAATAAAACAATAACATTAATCAATACTGATAATTTTATTTTTCAACAGCTTGATACTCAATACACAATCAGCACAGATTATAATTAAAACTGGCATCAAAAAAACGAATTTACATTGATTTTATTTAAGTTTTTATGCTTTATTTGAGATGTTTTGCTCGAAATTTGTTAAAATATTAATTCTTTTGATGCTTTTATACAAGACAATAAACTTGTGCAAATCATGGAATAATGAAGTGGGTATCATAGTGTAACAAAATTAAATATTAACTTATTAAATACTATTTAAATTAAAAAGGAAGATACTATGAATATAGTAAAAAAACCGCCAGTAAAATGGCTTCCACTCATAATTATTGCGGCAATCTCAACAATACTCTGGTTGTTTGTAACACCGCCAACTGGTATTAGCCAAGAAGGTTGGCAAACCAGTATTATTTTTGTTGCAACAATCGCCTGTATTGTGGCAGAAATAATGCCTATTGGCGCAATTGGTCTGTTTGCGATCACGATTTTTGCTGTATTAAGACCTTCTGGTGCTACAACTGCGACTGAATCTATAAAAATTTCGTTAAGCGAATTAAACAGCAGCCTTATTTGGCTGATTGTTATTGCTTTTATGATTGCTAGGGGCTTTATCAAAACAGGATTAAGTAAACGCATTGCTTATTATCTTGTTAAGATTTTGGGTAAAAATACATTGGGATTAGCTTATGGTTTATCTGTCACTGATATCGCGTTGGCGCCAGCTATTCCAAGTACCACAGCTCGAGCTGGAGGTGTCATATATCCAATAGCAGAAGCTTTAGCCATCAATTTTAACTCTAATCCAAAAGATGAATCAAGAAATCGCATTGGTACATTTTTAATGTTAACGATTAGTCATGTGAATGATATCACCTCTGCAATGTTCTTAACAGCATTTACCGGAAACTTATTAGCTGCTAAATTAGTTACAACATCACTAGGTATTACATTAGGCTGGGGACAATGGTTTATTGCAGCAATTGTGCCATGTTTAGTTTCATTTATTGTGATCCCTCTGGTTATTTATTTCTTAACTAATCCAGAACTAAAAAAAACACCAGAAGCACCAAAGTTAGCTGATGAAGAATTAACAAAAATGGGACCAATAACCATTAACGAAGTTGTTATGGGAGGAACTGTACTGCTATTATTAGTATTTTGGATTTTTGGTAAAAACTTTGGTATAGATTCAACGACTACAGCCTTTATTGGTTTGACTATATTGATCTTAACCGGAGTATTAAGCTGGGATGATATAAAAGGTGAAAAAGCTGCTTGGGACACATTAATTTGGTTTGCGGCATTATTAATGATGGCGGGCCAAGTGAATAAACTTGGCGTAACAAAATGGCTGGGCGATACAATAGGTAGCGCGGTGCAAGGTCATTTAGGTGAAAGCAGTTGGATATTTGTAATAATCGTTTTATGTGTTGCTTATGTTTATTTACATTACTTCTTTGCCAGTGGAAACGCGCATATTGCTGCATTATTTCCAGTTTTCTTATCGATTGCTATTGCGCTTGGTGTACCAACTTTGATTGCCATTTTTGCTTTAGTCATTTGTACTAATTATTTTGGGTCAATAACACAGTTTGCAAATGCTAGGAATCCACTATTATTTGCTGAGGGGTTTGTTCCTGTAAAAACTTGGTGGAAAGTTGGTTTTATTTGTAGTGTTGTAAATCTGCTCATTATATTTACTATCGGTATTTTATGGTGGAAGGTTATTGGCCTTGGTCAATTATAATTAAAAAACTATCTTACAAACTATTGTATATACCGCCACATTGATTGGCGGTATTTATCTGTATATCAATTTTTATTGCTAGCAAATTACAATTGATAGTTTCCAATCGTCAATCACTTCCCAATATTTTTGTTCTTGAGCTAAATCAAGTAATATCAGTTTATTATTTTCAACAAATTCTTGATTAATTTCTAAAGTGATTTTGGCTAGTTTATTTTCTAATAATTTTAATTGAAATGCCTGTAAATCAATGTCGGCATTCCGTTGATTATTTATGAGAATAGACAATCTTAGAATTTGCATCAATGATATTATATGTTTGTATTCAAACAGGCTAAAATAAGATAATTCATCAATATTGATCGATTTTCTATGGTAGCGAACAAGGGTAGATAAAAGTAATTGTTGTTCTTCATTGAATCCTGGCAGATTACTATTTTGCAAAATATAACTTGAATGTTTATGAATTGAAGAAAAGTTAATCTTTAAACCTACCTCATGGAGCTGAGCTGCCCAGTATAAAATAGATTCAAGATTGGGGGGAATAGTAATCGGTGCTTGCTTTTGCCATTGTGAAAATAAATATTTTGCAGTTTTAACAACTTGTTTTGCATGGCGTTGATCTATGTTGTAATGTTCTGAAAGTGATTGTGCGGTGTTTTTCCTAATATCTTGGTAATTAGGTCCATCAATCAACTCATAAAATACCCCCTCTCGTAATGCACATGGGCTAAATTGTAAAGTCTGTAAACCTAGCGCACTAAAAATACCACTAAATATAGCTAACCCGCTGACAAATACTTTTTTTCTTTCTTTGGACAAAGAGGGGTAATTAATATCGTTAAAGGTTTTAAATTCCAAAACATAACTAATTAAATCATCGAGCCTTTTAGGAGTGATAATGCCATCACTGACACCAAGATCTAACAAGATATGATAAATAGACTTAATGGTTCCAGACGTACCAAATGCAGCTGTAATATTCATTTTTTTAAGTCTACTGATCATGCTCTCTATTTGCTGTTCAGCGGCAAGTTTTGCTTGTTGAAATGATACTGCGTCAATTGTCTGCTCATAAAAAAACTGCTTGGTATAAGTTACACATCCCATGGGACGACTAGCAACAATTAAAGGGGTTAAATCATTCCCTTTGCCTATCGCAATTTCAGTAGATCCACCACCAATATCTATCACAAGTTTTGTATCGGTTGGTGATGTTGATTCTGCTGTCATGGTGCCTAAATAAATAAGACGAGCCTCTTCTTGGCCCGAAATAATTTCAATAGGAAAGGGAAACACTTTAGCCGCCGCCATTAAAAATTTATGTCTATTTTTGGCCACCCTTAAAGTATGTGTTGCGACAACACGAATATGTTCGGGAGGAAATCCATTTAATCGTTCGGCAAACAGCGCAAGGCACTCTACGCCTCGCATAATACTTGATTCAGTGAGTTCGTTATTGGCTTTAAGCCCTGTTGCGAGATGAATATTTATTTTATTTTTATAAATGATCTGTACGACACCATTAATGATACGAGCAATCACCATATGAAAACTATTTGAACCAAGATCAACTACCGCATATTCATTGAATCTATTCATGTTAGAGTCCTTTTTCAAAAGATTCTGACTGCTTCAAATAATCATAAATGGCATACTGGGCTCTGATTTTTTTCTTATTACCTCTTTGTACGTAATTGTTGGCTGCATCTTTATCAATAATACGAGCTTTTACATTATCGTTGCATTGTATATCAAATATATTGTGGATAGTTAACTTTATTATTGGATCGAAGATTTTCACGCCTACTTCAATCCGATTATCAATATTACGAGGCATCCAGTCGGCAGAGGAGATATAAGTATCTTTTTTCCCATCATTTTCAAAAATATAAACACGAGCATGCTCTAAGAACTGATCAACAATACTTGTAACAGTAATATTTTCACTTAAATTCCGAATCTGAGGTATTAATACACAAGTTCCTCTTACAACCATTCTAACTTTTACCCCGGCACAAGATGCACGATACAATTGATCTATCATATCTTTATCAGTTATTGCATTAAGTTTTAAATAAATGCCTGCTGCTTTACCAGCTTTGGCGTTACTTATTTCTCGTTCGATAAATTCATAAAATCGTAATCGTGTATTTTGTGGTGAAACAAGCAAATGGTTAAATGATACCGGTTTAAATGGATTTTCAATAAAATTAAATACTTTTTTGACTTCTTCGGTAATAGCAGGATCTGCTGTTAATAGTGAGAAGTCTGTATAAATGCGTGCAGTTCTTTCATTAAAGTTACCTGAACCAATATGGGCATAGCGAACTATTTCATCGTTTTCTTTACGATCGATCAAAAACAATTTCGCATGAATCTTGAGTTTTGGTTGTGAATAAATAACTTTAATACCACTGCTAATTAATCGTTTGGCCCATTTTATGTTTGCTTCTTCGTCAAACCGTGCTTGTAATTCGACGACAACAGTGACTTTTTTACCATTATTGGCCGCATTAATTGCAGCGTGAATAAAGCGCGAGTCTTTGGCTACTCGGTAAATATTCATTCGAATATGCGTAACAGATGGATCAAATGAAGCTTGCCTCATGATTTCTAAAACATGGCCAAAAGAGTAATAGGGGTAATAAAGTAAAACATCTCGATCTTTAATTGTATCAAACGAATTTCGAAATTGCTTAAATCGAGTGTAACTTAAGTTTGGTATTTTCTTATTTAATAAATTCTTTTGCCCAAGTTCAGGAAATTTAACAAGATCTTTAAAATTGGGATAGCGTCCACCAGGCATTGCGTCTTGTTCGGTTAACCGTAACTTATTAATCAACAATTCAAATAATGCTTTTGGCATATCTTTTTGATAAGTAAATCGTACTGGCTGTGCTGTTAAGCGTTGTTTTAAACCTTGAGACATAAGTTCAAGTAAACTATCTAATTCAGTATTCAACTCATATTCTGCATCTCGATTAATATTAATTGAATACGCATTTAATTCTTTGGCATCAAAAAACACTTTAAAAATATCTGATAAACAATATCGTAATATGTTGTCTAAAAAGATGATGCACTTATTTTTAGTTGAAACCTCTGACGGTAATAGTACAAAACGAGAAACATTATCAGTCGGGAGTTCTAGTAATGCATAACTGATATTATCCTCGCAAACTATTTCTACAGCCAAATAGGCATGATCATCTTTTAAAAATTGAATCAATTCTGTATGGCTATCAAGCAAAATAGGGGTAATATATTGCCTCAGATTTTGTTTATAATAATTCTTAATCCAATTTTCTTGATAAGCCGAAAGTTGTCTTTCGTTAATCAAAAAGATTTGATTTCTGGCCATTTCTAACAATAATTCATTATAAAGTTGATCAAACTGTAATTCCAATTGAATAACCTTTTGATTTACTTGTCGTAATAGATTTTTAGCATTAGATGAAGAATGCACTTGTTCTTGTTCAATAAGCACATATTTTTTTAAATTAGCAAACTGGACTTTATAAAATTCATCAAGATTACTGGAGTATATGCCTAAAAAACGTACTCTTTCGATAAGAGGATTGCTTTTATCTGCAGCCTCTTGTAAAACTCTCTGATTGAAAGATAACCAGCTGAGCTCTTTAGGTAAATATACTTTTTCTTCAATCATTATAGTTTTTCAAACTTTAGTAAAAAGATTCTATACAGAATAACTTAAGTAAAAAAAAAAGCTAGCAGATAGCTAGCTTTTTTATTTTATATCGATTAAAAATTTAAGATTTAAGATTTAAATACGGTGAACCGAAGTTGTGTTAGTGGTTCCACTTGGTACTAAAGCACCAGACACCATCACAATAATATCGCCTTGTTGTAAACCACATACTTTTACCGCCATCTCTTTACCTAAACGATAAAAATCATCAGTTGAATTGATTGAATCAATTAAAATTGGTTCTACACCTTTAGTAACAGCTAATTGATTAACTGTTTTTTGACTTGATGAAAGCGCTAAAATGCGGGCTCTTGGAAAATAATGACGAACTTCTCGAGCTGATTTACCACTACGTGTTGCAACAACGATTAATGGTGCATTTAAACGTTCAGCAATTTCCACAGCACCACAACAAACAGCCGCGGTTATACTTAATTTTTCTTCTTTAGTTGTTAGTTCTAAAGAAGCAGGAATAGTACCATCTGTACGTTTACAGATAGTCGCCATGACATTGACTGTTTCTAGTGGATATTTACCTTTAGCACTTTCGCCTGAAAGCATAACAGCATCAGTACCATCAATAATTGCATTTGCCACATCGCCAGCTTCAGCACGAGTAGGGCGCGGATTTTTGATCATTGAATCGAGCATTTGTGTTGCGGTTATAACTGGTTTAGAGGCTTTATTACATTTTTTGATCATCATTTTTTGAGCAAAAATAACTTCTTCAACGGCAATTTCAACACCTAAGTCACCGCGTGCAACCATAATACCGTCTGAAGCCTCAAGAATTTCATCAAAGTTATCTAAACCTTCTTGATTTTCAATTTTAGAGATAATTTTTATATCTTCGCCTCCATATGCTTTTAAGTGAGCGCGAATGTCTTCAACATCAGAACGTTTACGAATAAATGATGCTGCAATAAAATCAACCCCTTGTTCACAACCAAAAATAAGGTCGTTTTTATCTTTTTCTGCGAGTGCTGGTAATTTAATTGAAACGCCCGGTAAATTGATACCTTTATTTTCACCAAGCTCTCCGTTGTTTAAAACCGTACAGATAACTTCGTTACCTTTGATTTCTATCACGTCCATTGCAATTAAACCATCATCAACAAGTACACGATTACCCGGTTTCAGATCATGCGCAAAGCCATCATATGTAACTGCTACTCGTTCACTATTTCCAATAACATTCTTGTCTGTTGTAAAAGTAAATGTTTGACCAGCAATAAGTGATACATCATTACCACCTTCTAATTTAATGGTGCGGATTTCTGGCCCTTTGGTATCTAGCATGATCGCCGCTTTTAATCCAGTTTCTTGCATGACTTCTCGTAAGTTCTTAATACGGTTGCCATGTTCTTCATAATCACCATGAGAAAAGTTTAAACGCATAACATTCATGCCTGCGTTTAACAATTTTGCTAACATCTCTTTTGATTCAGATTTGGGTCCGATAGTACAAACAATTTTAGTCTTTTTCATAATAATATCTACTTTGTAATTTATTTAATGTTAATGTTTTGATTCTATTTAAAAACTCGATAAATCAACGTTATGCAAAAAAAACCAATGGCAGAGCATTGGTAGGGTTGGTTAAAAGGCTTCTATGTAGCTTTAAATAGCAACAAAAATCACATAAAGCATTTGAAGAGTATGATAATTTCATCAATAAGTTAAATCCTTTAAAAATTACCCTTATTATATTCTTAACAGTATTTTAAATAAAGTTTTTTATCCTAAATAAATTTTTTTGTTTATAAAATAATTCAATAGCAACATTCATAAATATATTTTTGCTAAAACGCGCACAAAAATAAAAAGTTTGAACTACATTAAATCTTTAAGTTGGTAAATGAGTTCATTTTTGTTGTTTTTCAAAGTTAATTGATTATTGGTTAAACTGATTTTTGCACCGTCAGTAATTAATTGTTGAATAACATGATCTAATTGATTTAATTGATCATCATTACAAAGCATTTTGGTCATTGCAACACCTGTACCTTTAATGTGGTTTTTATCTAAAATAACTCGACCTGAAAACTGGTTACACATTTTGCCTGTGATAGTCATTTTTTCACCGAATATAAGTTCAGCTTGCTCATCTAAAGAGATGTCCAGACCATTTGCATTAATTAATACGAAACGGTGATGCATAAGATCAGTATCTTGTATCTTACTCGATTCATAGCATCCAGACATAACTAGAGCAACAGTAAATAGCGAAATTAGCAATAATGTTTTTTTCATATGAACTCCTAATAACAGGTTAAATTTGCTATAATTAAACCTAATTATGACGTTAATTAAAAATATCTGACTCTCTATGTTATCTCAAAACCAATTAAAAAAACTTGATTCAATGACTTTCTTAGATAAGCACAAAATAATAAAATTTGCCCAGAAAAGTCAAACTATAACTAATATAGATTCAGCCATACAAAATGCTAAGTTACATTACCAAGCTAGAATAGATTCATTACCAAAGAGCATTGATTTTCCTGATAATTTACCTGTCGTTGAAAAAAAACAAACAATTTATGACGCAATTAAGCATCATCAAGTGGTCATAATCGCAGGTGAAACAGGTTCAGGAAAAACCACGCAAATTCCTAAAATCTGTCTAGAGTTGGGCTTAGGCGTAAAGGGATTTATAGGTCATACCCAACCAAGGAGGTTAGCTGCGCGTTCAGTGGCTAATCGTATTGCTGATGAGTTGAAAACAGAAATAGGGCAATTAGTTGGTTTCAAAGTCAGATTTTCTGATCATGTTAGTGAAACAACACTGATTAAATTAATGACTGATGGTATATTGCTTGCTGAAATTCAAAAAGATAAACTTTTATTACAATACGATACTATTATTATTGACGAAGCTCATGAACGTAGCTTAAACATTGATTTTATTTTAGGTTACCTTAAGCAATTATTACCTAAACGTCCAGACTTGAAGGTCATAATAACATCGGCAACGATTGATGTGGAGCGTTTTTCTAAACATTTCAATCAAGCACCGATTATTGAAGTATCTGGTCGCACCTATCCTGTTGAAGTTAGATATCGTCCTTCAATATTAGATGACGATGATAATTGCAACGATAAAAATAGTGATTTTCAATCCATCATAGATGCGATTGATGAACTTTCAGCTGAAAGCCATGGTGATATACTTATTTTTCTAACTGGTGAAAGAGAAATTAGAGATCTTGCCGATACACTTAATAAATTGGATCTTCGTCATACTGATATCTTACCATTATATGCAAGGCTATCAGCATCAGAACAAAATCGGATTTTCCAGTCGCACACTAAAAGGCGAATAATTCTAGCAACAAATGTGGCAGAAACATCGTTGACGGTGCCTGGAATTAAATATGTTATCGATACGGGTTTAGCTAGGATTAGTCGCTATAGTTATCGCACTAAAGTTCAACGTTTACCGATTGAACCGATATCTCAAGCTTCAGCCAACCAACGAAAAGGGCGCTGTGGACGAACCTCAGATGGAATCTGCATCCGGTTATATGATGAACAAGATTTTTTATCTCGTCCTGAATTTACCGATCCTGAAATTTTACGTACAAATTTAGCATCGGTGATATTACAGATGACCTCGTTAGGTTTAGGTGACATTGCAGCATTTCCTTTTGTTGAAGCCCCTGATGCAAAATATATTCGTGATGGCATTCGATTGTTAGAAGAACTTGGTGCAATATTTATTAAACATTATCGATATCATTTAACTGAAATAGGACGAATTTTAGCGCAATTACCCATCGATCCAAGATTGGCCAGAATGCTGGTTGAAGCAAGGCGATTGGGTTGTACTAAAGAAGTGATGATAATTACTGCAGCTTTGTCTATCCAAGATCCTAGAGAAAGACCTTTTGATAAACAACAAGCTTCGGATGAAAAACATCGTCGTTTTGTTGATAAGGAATCTGACTTTATATCTTTAATTAATTTATGGAATTATATTAAAGAACAACAAAATATATTATCCGGAAATCAATTTAGACGATTGTGTCAGAAAGAATTTTTAAACTACCTTCGGATTCGAGAATGGCAAGATGTTTATACACAAATTAGACAAACCATTAAACAATTAGCATTCCCTATAAATAGTAAAGCGGCAGATTATAATTCATTACATATTTCATTACTAAGCGGTTTATTATCCCATATCGGAATGAAAGAACTTGAAAAGCATGAGTATATTGGGGCACGAAATATTAAATTTGCAATTTTTCCTAATTCGGCACTTTTCAAAAATCAACCTAAATGGTGTATCGCTAGTGAACTAATTGAAACTAGCCGGCTATGGGGAAGAACAGCGGCTAAAATTGAAGCTGAATGGATTGAGCCCATAGCAAAACATTTGGTGAAATATAGTTATAACGAACCAAGGTGGACCAAAAAACAGGGTACAACTATTGCAAATGAAAAAGTGACATTATTTGGTTTACCTATTGTTGCTAGCCGAATAGTGAATTATAGTAAAATCGATCCTGTATTAAGTCGTTCTCTATTTATTCGTCATGCCTTGGTTGAAGGTGATTGGTTTACCAACCATCAGTTTTATAAAAAAAATAAAAAATTAATTAATGAGATTGAAGATCTTGAGCATAAATCTCGTCGGCAAGATATTTTAATAGATGATGATGAACTTTTTGATTTTTATGATAAGCGAATAGATAAATCAGTCGTGTCATCTAAACATTTTGATGCTTGGTGGAAACAAAAACAAAAATCAGATCCTGACTTTCTTAATGTTGAGAAAGAGATGTTGATCAAACAATCGGCACAACTGGTAAATTTAAATGACTTTCCTGATTTTTGGAATCAAGATAATTTGAAATTAGCACTGAGTTATCAATTTGATATCGGACACAAAAGTGACGGTGTCACAATAAAAATACCTCTTAATCTATTAAACCAAATCAAAAATAGGGGATTTGATTGGCAAGTACCTGGTTTTAGAAAAGATTTAATTATTGCATTAATTAAATCTTTACCTAAATCACTGCGCCGAAATTTTGTTCCAGCACCAAACTATGCTGATGCATTTTTGAGTAGAGGCATTTCAACGGATCAACCTTTACTTGAAAGTTTAGAAACTGAATTTCACAAAATGACAGGTGTAAAAATTACCCCCGAAGATTGGCAATTGGATCAAATTCCAGACTATTTGAAAATGACTTTTAGCATTGTTGATAGTAACAATAAAGAAATTGCTGCAAGTAAAGATCTGGTTTTACTAAAAGAACAACTCAAAAATGAACTTCAACAAGCATTGTCATCTTTAACAATTAAGAAAAAGGTTCAAATTGAACAAAATAATTTAACTGAGTGGAATTTCGGCTCTCTGCCTAGTATCTATGAAGAAAATCATAAAAATTATACGATTAAAGCTTATCCTGCAATCATTGATAATCAACATTCTGTAAGCATTAAGTTAGTCGATAATCAAGATGAGCAACAAAGACTTACAAAACTAGGGCTAAGACGCCTACTTATGCTCAATATACCATCGCCAATCAAGTATTTGCACGAAAAGTTACCGAATAAATCTAAATTAGGCTTATACTTCAATGCTTTTGGTACAGTACTGAGTTTAATTGATGATTGCATTGCTTGTGGTGTTGACTATTTGATTGAAAAAAATGGTAAAGTCATTCAAAGCCAAGATGATTATGAGGCATTATTGGATTATACTAAAAGTCATATTAATGATGTTGTGGTTAATATTGCCAAAGAAGTTGAGTCCATTTTGACTTTATTTTACAACATCAGTAAAAAGTTAAAGGGTCGTATTGATATATCATTAGCTTTTGCTTTATCTGATATAAAAAAGCAAATGGATCATCTTATTTATAAAGGTTTTGTTGCAAAATCGGGTTATAAACGACTGCCAGATATCAATCGTTATTTATTGGCGATTGAAAAAAGAATTGAAAAACTAATGTTGAATTTCACTAAAGATAGGCAATCGATGAACATAATTGAAGAGGTTGAAATTCTATATAAAAAATGGGTTAATAGTTTATCGGAAAATTCAAAATCACAAGAAAAAGTAACAAATATCCGTTGGATGATTGAAGAACTTAGAGTAAATCTATTTGCACAGCAGTTAGGTACTGCATATCCAATTTCAGCAAAACGTATTAAGCAACAAATCGACAAAGTAAAATCTGAGTTGTAACAGTTAATTGAATGAAGATATTTGTTCGATAAAAAATAGGGCGTTTATGCGCCCAATTATCTATATAAGTTTATCGATAAAGATCGACAAAAACTGTTATATTCGGGCCATTTGAATCATGAGCTACTCTAGCAATATGATAATACTTAGCACCGGCATCAATAGCTCGTTTACCTGCCTGATAAGAAATTTCCTGATCGGTAACATAATAACCTCTGAATTTAATTGTATCAAATGCCACCATTTTAGCTGCAGTTGCATCATTTAATTCTTGAATTTTTCGCCCGTCTGAAAGAGTGACAGTGTAACGATTAACACGTTGAGGTTCAGTCGCAACCGTGGTAACTTCAGATGCATGGATACTGGTTGCTGCAGAAGTTTTCGTTTTATTAGTAGGTTCATTAATAACTTTTACTTTATTATTAAATTTATCCGCATAAAATTTTTCATTAAACGCTGATGGAGAATAATATCCTGTTTTTTCAACTTGCATTGCGGCATCACCACCTTTAGCTAGGGCTTGTTGACCAGCTTCAGAATCATAAGGAATTGCATTTTCTGGTTGTAGTTTACGTTCAGGTGCATCCTTCTTAAATAAATAGGCGGCAACTTGTATATTACTACCTAATTCAGAACGTGAATCAATATAAAAGGCGTAAGCACCTTTTGCTGATGCTTCTTTAGCAATTGCTTGGTTCACATCATATTCATTAGGGAAATAACCACGAATACGCACAATATTGAAAGGCTCTAAACGTATGGCTTTAGATTTGGGATATTCATATACACCCTCGAATTTGCGGAAACTTTCTATTTGTTGTTCAGTTTGAGGTGCATCAGATTTATATAATCTAGCGTAGACAATGCGTAAAGTATCATTAGAAGGACTGATATTGGTAGTTGTTATAAAAAAAGATGCAGCACCTTCTTTATCTGCCGCTTTTGACATAGCCAAAACATAGTCATTATCAGTATAAAACGCTCCACGGATAGTTATGCTTTTAAATGATTGCAAATCTTTAGCTTGTTGCTCGGTTAGTTGTTGGGCAGCAAACGAAGAAAGAGGGGCGAGAGCCAAAGTTGCTACAATAAATGTTTTCTTTAAACTTGTCATATATTAAGACCTTACAATATAGTATTGCGATTATTTTAACATAAATAAATCTAGTTGCCTAAATCTATTAAAGCATTTAAGTTTTTAATAAATATATATTTTCCTCTAGCTGATAAAATATTTTGCTCCTGAAATTTTGATAAATTTCTACTAACTGTTTCAATCGTTAGGCCTAAATAGTTAGCAATATCAGCTCGACTCATCATCAGTTTAATATTTAATGAAGAATGTCCTCTTTTTTCATAACGTTGATAAAGCGAATATATGAATGTTGCTAATCGCTCATCCGCTTTTTTTTGTGAATAGCATAATACTAATTTTTGATAATTATAAATATCAGAACTCAGTAAATTAAATACCATGTCTCTAATGTTTTTTTGATTATCAACAAGTGACATTAATTCATCATAACGAAGCTCACAAACCTGCGTATTGCTAAGCGCTTGGATAGTATTGTTATATACTTTTGTCGAAATTGAATCTAAACCAACAATATCACCAGGTAAATAAAAACCATTAATTTGTTGGTGATTATCTGCCGTTGTAACAAAGGTTTTAAATGCACCTGCATAAATAATATAGAATTTGGTAAATGGTGTATTAGCTTTAACTACAATTTCGTCTTTGCTATAAGATACTTTGCGATTTAAAATACTATCTATCTTATTGTTGAGCATCATGGGAATACAAAGAGAGCCTATACTACATAATTCACATGGAACAGAATAACTTTTTGAACGTAGTGTCTTAAAAATATTTTGCATATTAACCAAAAGAAATAATCATAATTTATTAGATTATCATATTTTATAATAAAACAACAATTGCTCACTAATAAATAATATTTTTCATTATATTAATTAAATATTATTTAACATAATATACATTATTTTAACGCATTGATTTTATTGGTTTTATTGTTTATATGTTATTAATTTGTAGATTAATCATAGGGTTAGCGGGTTTGGTGGCTTAATTTAAATTGACGGCATAATTTTATGGTTTACATCCACAGAATTCACGTACGTTTATCGTGGTGCGCATAATGTATATTATGTTAAATAACATACATTATTGCGAACTTTCCGCTACTACTTTTAGATACTTTAATTTTTTGTCATAAAAATAACATCGCTACCAGGAAGAGGCATTTTTAGAATGTGTTTTTTGATTTTACCCCAAACTTGCATTTCACAAGCTTTACAATTAAACTTTAATAGTAATTCTTCATTATTTTGAATCAATTTTATTGGTGTAACTTTGGTTTTAACTCCCTGAATCCCTTTTGCTTGTTTTGGACACAAATTAAAAGCAAATCGTAAGCAATGTTTCGTTATCATTAATGGTGCATCATCTTTAACTTCATGAGCTTCATAGGCACTTTCGATTAACTCAACGCCATGTTGTGTATAAAATTCTCTTGCTTTATGATTATAAACGTTGGCTAAAAAGCTTAAATGATTTTCAGGATAAATTGGAGCTGGCTTCTGCTCAGGTTTACGTTTTTCGGGATGATAATTCGCTAATCTTGTGGCAGTCAATTTATCAATAGCATCCCGTCTAAATTGGTTTAATTGGCTACTTGGAATGAAATAAATTTTCGATAGATTTACATCAAAATCAGTTAAATAATATATAGATTGACCTAGTTTAGATAAATTATCTCTAATATTTAATAATGATTTATTTGGTTGTTCTGCAAGATCGAATGAGCCAGTTAGTTTTAATTTAACACAAATCCCCTCTTCGCTTTTTGCTTTTAGCTCAATACCATTTTCGATATCATATAGTTCAAATGACACACCAATTCTGCGGTTACTTGATTCTTTTAATAAATTTTGTTGCCACACGTGATCAAGATTTCGATTAACCACATAAGGTAATTTAACTGAAAAAAGTAGTTTAGGAATTTCATTTGGGTAAATTCGGTATTGATTGACCGAAAGTTTTTCTACCTTATTGGCTCTGAATCCAAAAATCTCTCGTTTTATCAGTACATTTAAACCATCTTTTTCTCGGATTTAATATCGATGGTTTTAGGCGTAATTCTGATTATCTCTCCAACTTGCAAACCAATAAATTTAGGTGAATTGAAAGCGCCTATATTTGGTTTTCTTCCGTGCAGAAAATAATCTGTACTTCCTCGATGAAATGTTCGGTTAGGATCAGGTGTAAAAAAGTGTTCTGTTCGACCGCTTGAAGCAGGTTGTAAATCTGATGATTGAGTTAAAATATTATCTATTTTTTGACGATAAAAAGCGGTAATATTTTTGACATAACTTAAATCTTTGTAACGTCCTTCTATTTTGAAAGATCTCACACCGGCTTGAATTAATTCGTTCAAATTATCCGATTGATTATTATCTTTCATTGATAATAAATGTTTTTCGTAAGCAACAATACGGCCTTGATCATCTTTTAAGGTAAAAGGAAGCCGACAAGCTTGGGAACAATCTCCCCGATTCGCACTACGCCCTGTTTGTGCATGAGAGATATAACACTGTCCCGAAAATGCCACACAAAGTGCACCATGTATAAAAAACTCTATTTTTGCATCAATCTGCTCATTAATTTTGCTTATCTCAGCTAAATTAAGTTCACGAGCCAATACTATTTGTGAAAAACCAACATCAGACAAGAATTTGGCTTTTTCAGGTGTTCTAATATCCATTTGAGTGCTAGCATGTAAATCTATGGATGGAATATCCATATTTAAAATACCCATATCTTGCACAATTAACGCATCAATACCCGCATCATAAAACTGTCATATAAGTTGTCTTGCTGGTTCAAGTTCGTTATCGTGAAGAATGGTATTTAAGGTTACAAACACTTTTGCATAATAACGATGAGCAAATTCAACTAACTGAGCAATATCGCTAACGGAATTACCTGCATTATGCCTAGCACCAAAGCTCGGTCCACCAATATACACGGCATCTGCGCCATGTAAAATGGCTTGCTGAGCAATTTCAATATTTTTAGCGGGGCTAAGTAATTCTAATTTATTATTGGCACTATGATATAGCATGATGAACTCTTAAAAAATGTAAATTTTTGATAGTTTAATCTTTATTTGACAAGCATTATTGTTAATTCCCTAATGCTTGTCAAAAAGTTTCAGGTAAGTATACGTTTGCGTATAAATATTGTTATAGCTTAGCTAACGTTAACTTTGGTAAGTATTGTTCCGTAAGGCTTCTATACGTTTTTCTAAGGGAGGATGAGACATAAATAATTCTGAAAATTTCGCTTTTTTAGCACCATTAATACAAAATGCTAAAATTGAAGTATCTTCGTTTGGCTCATAGCTAGTTTTGAGTTTTTCTAAAGCGGCAATCATTTTTGTGCTTCCAACCAATTTAGCCGAACCAGCATCAGCGTGAAACTCTCGATAACGAGAAAACCACATTGCGATAAGACTAGCTAAAATACCAAAGACCGTTTCAAATACCATAACTATTATAAAATATGTTAATTGTGATAAGCCGCGATTGCGATCATCTAGTGCTTGAGCTACAACAGATGCTAAAGTTCGTGAAATAAAAATAACAAAAGTATTCAGTACACCTTGTAATAAAGTCATTGTAACCATATCACCGTTTGCGACATGACTCATTTCATGGCCAATCACTGCTTCAGCTTCATCTTGGGTCATCGTATTTAATAAACCTGAACTTACCGCAACAAGAGAGCTATTTTTAGTTGCACCAGTCGCAAAAGCATTAACGTCTTGAGCATCATAAATAGCAACATCTGGCATTTTTATATTAAGTTCTGTTGATAAGCGACGAACAATATCAATTAACCATTGTTCTTGACTATTACTAGGTTGAGTTATGATTTGTCCCCCTACTGACCGCAAAGCCATTCGCTTAGACAATAGAAGGGATATAAAAGATCCTCCAAAACCAAAGATTGCTGCAAAAATAAGTAATCCTAAGGTACTATGTGAATCAACACCTAAAATACTTAGAATAATTCCAAATACTAACATAACCGCTAAGTTAGTTAGAATAAATAATCCAACTCGCATCATAATTTTTCTCTTTTTATATATTACATGTATTTCAAATTCTTAATGATTAAATTAAATTGCAATATCATGAATTTTAATTAATAACACACTGCTTATGATCGCAAAAATACAGCCTAGATACAACTATCAATATAAGTATATTTTGAGGAATATGCGATATTTGCTTGTTTGTTAAACATAAAGCAAATTAAATATTTTATAACATAATGAAGTAAATAACCGATGAGAAAGTACTGGAGGAGACTCTATCAGCCACATCCCACACACATACTTTTTACTTTGGCTGCTTCCTTCCGGACCTGACCTGATGAGCAAAAAAATGTTGCAAGAGGACCCATAGAGCCTCCATTGGAGGTATTATTATGCTTTATTTAAGAAACTAATACAACTATTTTTATCAAAAATTACTACGCCCTTCTAATATATTCAATAAAAGAAAGGCATTATATTGCAAAAGTAGGATCAAAACTTAGCAACTAGATAACTAAATTTTTTTCTACACGCTCTCTAAATTTAATTCCAGGTCTAAATGTAACAACTCGACGAGCAGAGATATCCACACTTTCGCCTGTCTTTGGATTACGTCCTGGACGTGAATTCTTATCACGTACTGCAAAATTACCAAATCCAGATAATTTTACGGGCTCTCCTTTTTCTAAAGCCACTCGGATCTCTTCAAAAAAGAGTTCAACAAGGACTTTAGCTTCTTGACGATCAATGTTAAATTTTTCGGCAAGACGATCTGCAATATCAGCTTTAGTTAATGTCATAGTTATTATTCTCTTAATAGGGCTTCAAAACGATTTTGTAAAGCAGTGACGCACTTACTTACAATGTTTGTTATATCTTCTTCTTCAAGTGTACGCGATTTATCTTGCAAAATCAAACTGATAGCAAGACTTTTTTGATCTTCCTTGATATTTTCGCCTTGATAAACATCAAACAGATTAACTTTTATAAGTTGCTCACCACCAGTTTGCTTACACTCAGAAATAATATCTGCTACTGGAATTGTATTTGATACAACAATAGCTATATCCCGTTTGTTCGATGGATACTTTGATAAATCTTGAGCAACAGGTACTTTCTTGCTACCAATTTTAGCTAAATTTATTTCAAAAACAAGCGTTTTACTATTTAAAGATAATTTTTTTTCAATTTCTGGATGTAAGACACCAAAATAGCCTACTATATCATCATTTAAATAAATATCTGCACTCTGTCCTGGATGTAAGGTAGTAAGCTGCGATTTCTTAAATTGCACTTTATCCGCACAGCCTAAAAGTGAAAAAATTGACTCAATATCACCTTTAAGATCGTAGAAATCCACGTGCTTTTTAGGAAGCTGCCAGTGTTCTTCGTACAAACTACCTGTAACGATACCAGATAACATCAGTTCTTGGTGTACACCTAATTCACATTTTTCATCTGGTATAAAACGTAGACCTGTTTCAAATAACCGTATACGTGCTTGCTGACGATTTTGGTTGTATAATACCGCGTCTAATAACCCAGACCATAGTGATAAACGCATGACTGACATTTCACTTGAAATCGGGTTAGGTAGCTTGATTCCAGGCTGTTCAGGATGAAGAATTTGCTGAACTTTTGGATCAACAAAGCTATATGTAACAGCTTCTTGATACCCTTTATCAACCAATAAGTCTTTTACTCTTCGTAATGATATTTGACTTTCTGGTTTTGGTCTCATTACTGATTCAATCTTCAGGTTAGCATTTGGGATATTGTTATATCCGTAGATTCGAGCTATTTCTTCAACTAGATCTTCTTCAATTTGTAAATCAAAACGCCAACTTGGTGATTTTACAACCCACACATTCTCTTTGTATTCAACTTCACAACCGAGTCTAACTAAAATATCAGTGATCTTTTGTGTTTCGATTGTATAACCAATAATACGATCAATTTTATTGCGACGTAACTGGATAATTGCTTGTACAGGAAGTTCTTCTTTATGTGTTACATCAATAATTGGACCAGCTTCACCACCACAGATATCAATTAATAATTTGCTAGCTCGTTCCATTGCTACAAATTGTAGAGATGGGTCGACTCCACGCTCATAACGGTGTGACGCTTCTGTATGTAAACCATATTCACGAGCTTTACCTGTTATTGCTAATGGATTAAAAAACGCAGATTCAAGAAACACATCTTTAGTCGATTGCGTTACGCCTGATTTTTCACCCCCCATGATTCCTGCTAATGCTAAGATTTTTTGGTGATCAGCAATAACTAAGGTTTTATCATTAAGTTTAACTTCATTACCATTAAGTAAAACAAGTTTCTCCTCTTTTTGGGCATAACGAACAACAATCCCCTTCTCTATTTCAGCCAAATCGAACGCATGCATTGGATGACCAAGTTCTAATAATACATAGTTGGTAATATCAACGATTGCATCAATAGAGCGGATTCCACCACGGCGTAGTTTTTCTTTCATCCATAATGGCGTTGGGGCATTAACGTTGATGCCTTTAATTACACGACCTAAATAACGTGGTGCTGCTTTCGGTTCATCTATCTGGATTGGTAATGTATCATTAATTGTTGCAGATACACTATCAACTTTTAGTTCTTTCATAGCAATATTGTTAACTGCGGAAATATCTCTGGCAATGCCAACAGTTCCAAAACAATCCGCTCGATTTGGTGTAACACTAATATCTATTATAACGTCATTAAGGTTTAAATATTCACGAATATCCATGCCTAAAGGTGCATCATCTGGCAACTCAATGATCCCATTATGATCATCCGAAATTCCCAATTCAGAATAAGAACAAAGCATTCCTTCCGAAGGTTCACCTCGTAATTTAGCCGCTTTAATTTTAAAATCGCCAGGTAATACTGCCCCCACTGTTGCACAAGCAACAGTTAAACCTTGACGGCAATTTGGCGCACCACAAACAATATCAAGTAATTCGGCTTTACCTATATCAACTTTTGTTACACGAAGTTTATCCGCATTCGGATGTTGCATACATTCAACAACTTTACCGACAACTACTCCAGTAAAATCGCCCGCTACTTTTTCGACATCCTCGACTTCTAAACCAGCCATTGTCAATTGATTGGCAAGCGTTTCGCTACTAATTTCTGGATTGATCCATTCACGTAGCCAATTTTCACTAAATTTCATGTTTTGATCTCCAGAATTAATTAAATTGCTTTAAGAAACGTAAGTCATTTTCAAAAAAAGAACGCAAATCAGTGACACCGTAACGTAGCATGGTTAATCGCTCTATACCCATACCAAAAGCAAAACCACTATAGATTTCATGATCAATGCCTACATTACGTAATACATTAGGATGTACCATTCCACAACCTAACACTTCTAACCATTTACCGTTTTTAGCTTTAATATCAACTTCAGCTGAAGGTTCTGTAAATGGGAAATAGGCTGGTCTAAAACGAATTTCCATATTATCTTCAAAAAAACAATGAAGAAAATCGTGTAATAACCCTTTTAAATGTGTAAAACTGATATCCTTATCAACCAGTAAGCCTTCCATTTGGTGGAACATAGGCGTATGAGTCTGATCATAATCATTGCGATAAGTTCTACCTGGTGCAATGATTCGGATTGGGGGTTTTTGGTTTTCCATGGTGCGAATTTGCACAGTTGACGTCTGTGTTCTTAATAATCGTTTTGCATCAAACCAAAATGTATCGTGATCAGCACGCGCAGGATGATGAGCCGGAATATTCAGTGCATCAAAATTATGGTAGTCATCTTCAATTTCTGGACCTGTTTCAACAACAAAACCCAACTCACCAAAAAAATCAACTAATCGATTAATTGTTTTTGTGACTGGATGTAATCCACCTAATTCAAGTGTTTTACCTGGCAAAGTGATATCTATTGTTTCGTTTGCCAGCTTTGCATCAAGAGCCTGACGCTCTAAAAGATTGCGCTTTTGATTTAATATTTCAATGACTTCTTGTTTTGCCTCATTGATTTTTTGACCGACAGCCGGACGCTCATCGGCAGGAACATCGCGTAATGAAGCCATTTGCATTGTAAAATAGCCTTTTTTACCAAAATATTCCACACGAATTTGTTCGATCGTATTAATGTCATTAGCACTTTCAATAGCGGATTTGGCATTATTAACCAGTTCAACTAATTGAGACATACAGTTCTCCTGCTTATTGTTCATTGCATAAAAAAAGCCTCTTTTGAGGCTTTTATAATCATTTTTCGTTTTTTCTTTGCCTCAGGAATTTATATTGCAACAGAAACCAAAAAAGAAACGAAAAATAACTATCTTCATAATTAATTTACTCTTCAAAAATATCAAAATTAGAATGATAAAAGCCGAGATAACTCGGCTTTTATCAAGTCATTATAGCGCTGCTTTTGCTTTTTCAACTAATGCAGCAAATGCATTTTTGTCAAATACAGCAATGTCAGCAAGGATCTTACGATCAATTTCTATTGATGCTTTCTTTAAACCATTGATAAAACGGCTATAAGAAAGACCACATTGACGAGCTGCAGCATTAATACGAACAATCCATAATTGACGGAATTGGCGTTTACGTTGACGACGGTCACGGTAAGCATATTGTCCAGCTTTAATTACAGCTTGGAAAGCAACACGATATACACGTGAACGAGCTCCATAATAACCTTTTGCTTGTTTTAAAATTTTCTTGTGACGTGCACGAGCAATAACACCACGTTTAACACGAGCCATAAACTATATCCTCTAAATAATTAACCAAAATTAAGCGTATGGAACACACGCAGTAACTAAACCTAAATCGCCTTTTGACACAGTCGTCAAACCACGTAAATGACGTTTACGTTTAGTTGATTTTTTAGTTAGGATATGGCTTTTGTTAGCTTGCTTATGCTTAAAGCCACCAGAAGCTGTTTTTTTAAAGCGCTTTGCTGCGCCTTTTACAGTTTTAATTTTAGGCATTTTATTAATTTCCACTTCGCATTGTTAATAAAAATAAAATAATGGTGTAATTTTCAATAAATCGAAAACTAGCTTGTCAAACCATTATTTCTTCTTCGGCGCAAGTACCATAATCATTTGCCGACCTTCAATCTTAGTTGGATAAGACTCAATGATCGCCAAATCAGCTAAGTCTTCTTTAATGCGATCAAGCATTTCAGAACCTAACTGTTGGTGAGCCATTTCACGACCACGAAAACGTAATGTGACTTTAGCTTTATCGCCATCTTCAAGAAAGCGAATCAGGCTGCGGAGTTTTACCTGATAGTCGCCTTCGTCTGTACCAGGTCGGAACTTAATTTCCTTAACCTGAACAACCTTTTGCTTTTTCTTCTGCTCTTTTGTTGCTTTACTCTTTTCATAGAGGAACTTGCCATAATCCATAATTCGACAAACAGGTGGCTCTGCATTAGGGCTTATTTCAACTAAATCTAAAGTTGCCTCTTCAGCTTGTTTTAAAGCTTCATCTAAGCTTACTATACCGAGCTGCTCACCATCGACGCCGGTTAATCTCACCTCACGAGCGGTAATTTCATCGTTAATCTTATGTGCTCGTGTTGACTGAATTCGTTTACTGACTTTAATATCTCATTCCTCCAAATTAATTTGTCATTAATTCATTTGTTCTAATGAACGACTATGAATTTCGTTAAGCAACAATTCTATAACATGTTTCACTTCAAAGCTACCAAGATCTTTACCTTGGCGAGTTCGAACTGAAATTGTTCCTGATTCCATTTCTTTGTCTCCACAAACAAACATATAAGGAACACGTTTAAGAGTATGCTCGCGAATTTTAAACCCTATTTTCTCATTTCTCAAGTCCGCTTTTGCTCTAATGCCAACTTTTTGTAGTTGCGCGGTTAATTGTTTTGCATATTCAGCTTGATTATCGGTAATATTAATTACTGCAACTTGCAATGGAGCAAGCCATGTAGGAAAAAATCCTGCGCAGTTTTCTGTTAAGATTCCCATAAAGCGCTCCATTGAACCTAAAATAGCTCTATGAATCATAACGGGAACATGACGTTCGTTGTCTTCACCAACATAAGTTGCATCTAAACGTTCTGGTAGCATAAAGTCTAATTGAACAGTACCACATTGCCATGCACGTCCTAGACAGTCATGTAGAGTAAACTCGATTTTTGGTCCATAAAAGGCACCCTCACCTGGTAGGTATTCAAAATCAATGCCGTTTTCAGTTAAACATTCGGCCAAATCTTTTTCTGCAAGATCCCATGTTTCATCTTTACCGATTCGTTTTTCTGGACGAGTGGATAACTTAACAGTAATATCTGTAAAACCGAAAGTACTATAAGTATCATAAACCATTTTGATACAACTATTAACTTCACTGCGAATTTGACTTTCAGTACAAAAAATATGTGCATCATCTTGGGTGAAACCTCGAACACGCATCAAACCGTGTAAAGATCCAGATGGCTCATTTCGATGACAGCTACCAAATTCCGCCATACGTAATGGTAAATCACGATAAGATTTTAAACCTTGATTAAAAATCTGTACGTGCCCTGGACAGTTCATTGGCTTAATACAATATTCACGATTTTCAGATGAAGTGACAAACATTAACTCTTTATAATTACCCCAATGCCCTGTTTTTTCCCACAAAACACGATCCATCATAAACGGACCTTTGACTTCTTGATAATCGTACTCTTTTAATTTAGTGCGAACAAAAACCTCAAGTTCACGGAAGATAATCCATCCATCATTATGCCAAAATACCATACCGGGTGCTTCTTCTTGCATATGATAAAGATCAAGCTGTTTACCTATTTTACGGTGATCACGTTTAGCCGCTTCTTCTAAAAATTGTAAATAGCTATCAAGTTGTTTTTTATCTGCCCATGCTGTTCCATAAATGCGTTGTAACATTTTATTGTCACTATTACCACGCCAATAAGCACCTGCAACTTTTTGCAATTTAAAATGGTGGCAAAAACGCATATTAGGAACATGTGGTCCACGACACATATCAATATATTCTTCGTGGTGATAAAGTGCTGGTTTTGAATCTTTAGGGATATTCTCATCCAAGATAGCAATTTTATATGGTTCACGTCGCTCCCAAAATACTTCTCTAGCTCGTTCCCAACTAACGACTTCTTTTTTTACTTCATAATCTTTTTTAGCCAATTCATGCATGCGTTTTTCTAATGCATCAAGATCTTCCTGCGTTAATGAGTGATCTAAATCAACGTCATAATAAAAGCCATTATCAATTGTTGGACCGATTGCCATTTGTGTATCAGGCCATAATTGCTTAATCGCATGACCTAATAAATGCGCACAAGAATGGCGTATAATTTCAAGTCCATCTTCGTCTTTAGTAGTAATGATGGCTAATGTTGCATCTTGCTCAATGATATCAGAGGCATCTTTACGCTCACCATTTACACGTCCAGCTATACAAGCTTTTGCCAGCCCTGCACCAATACTTTGTGCAACTTCTAAAACGGTAACGGGTTTATCAAATTGGCGTTGACTTCCATCAGGAAGAGTAATAATTGGCATAATAAATCCTTATAACAGTGGTGCGCCACACGAAAGCGCACTTGCGTACATAAATAAATTGGTCGGATATACTACCACTTATCATCAAAATTTTAAATAGAAAGAATCAGTTTATATCAACATAAATAAATTCATAAAATAGAATAAACTGCTGGTTTACCTAAAATATTTTCACAAAAAATGAATAGCACTTTTCCCCTAATAACAGCTATAATTGCTA
This sequence comes from Gilliamella sp. ESL0250, assembly GCF_013345045.1. NCBI lineage: Bacteria > Pseudomonadati > Pseudomonadota > Gammaproteobacteria > Orbales > Orbaceae > Gilliamella > Gilliamella sp. ESL0250. The sequence goes on from NZ_JAAEDV010000011.1 coordinate 33,828, forward strand.
GCAATTGATATTTTATAATATAGACATACTTGTTATGAACATTTGGATTGATGCCGATGCATGCCCAAACCCAATTAAAGAGATTTTATATCGAGTAGCTAACCGGAAAGCAATTAATGTTGTATTAATTGCTAATCAGCGGCTATATCCCCCCTCCTCGCCTTATATTAAAAGCTTGCAAGTTGAAAAAGGATTTGATGTTGCAGACAATAAAATTATTGAGTTGGTTAAAAAAAATGATTTAGTCATTACGTCTGACATTCCACTTGCATCAGAGATTTTAAATAAAGGTGCTTTAGTCCTCACACCACGAGGAGAACAATACACACTTGATACAATTAAAGAACGATTAACTATGCGAGATTTTATGGAAACGATGCGAGCTAGCGGAATACAGTCTAAAGGTCCTTCTCCTTTTTCAAACAGAGATAGAGAAAAGTTTGCTAATCAGCTTGATATTCTAATATGTAGGATCGTTTAAACTTTTGTTTTCTATCTTTTGAATCTTCGAATATTTACTCATCATGCTACATCTTTATAAATGTCTGTATTACTTTCTCGTCTTTTCCATATGTTTGTTGGTAAATAGAGTTCGTGAATTTTTGATTAATGCGAGGGTTAATATGTAAATACTCCAAACTTAGTACAAGATTCAAGTAGAAAATCATGCTACTTGTTTTAGTGTTTTATACTCAATCGGTGTCATGTTATTTAATGCCTCATGCGGTCTTTCGGTATTATAAATCGTTAACCATTCTTCGGTTATTCTCCTTGCTTGTGCTAAGTTGTTAAAAAGATATAAATCGAGTACTTCAGTACGATAGGTACGATTAAATCGTTCAATATAGCCATTTTGATAAGGGCTACCGGGCTCTATATAATCAATGGCTATATCATGGGATTTAGCCCAGTTTATAAAGGTTTTTCCTGTAAATTCTGGTCCATTATCGACTCGTATTTTTAATGGATAGCCATGATATTTGGCCAGTTTATCTAAGTAACGGGTAATTCTCCCTGCCGGTAAGCTTACTGCAATATCAATGCCTAGCGCCTCACGATTAAAGTCATCGATGACATTGAATGTCCTAAAGCGACGTTGATTACCACTACTGTCACTCATAAAATCCATTGACCAACATTCACCTTGTTTATTGGGTACTAATAACCTTTCCGGGCTTCGTGGAGGAATGCGTTGTTTACGCTTTACCCTCAGATTAAGCTTTAATTCACAATACACCCGTTTATGATTCCATTTATAGCCGAGCTTTCTGATACGATTAAAACATTTGGGAAAGCCCCAGCGTAAATGCCGGTCTGTGATAGCATTCAACACCGAAACAATCACCGAATCATCCAGTAACTTAGGTTGATAATAGTAAGCACAACGGCTTAAGCCAACAATGGCACAACTCATAGCAATAGTAACAGAATGATTTTGTTGTAGTTGCTGTGCCCACGTTTTACGTGCCTTTGTGGGCACTAAAGCTTTTTTATGATTTCTTCCTGAAGCTGGGATTTTAAGCTCAGTTCGGCAAACATCTGTTTAAGCTTACGGTTTTCAGCCTCCAGCTCCTTTAAGCGTTTGATGTCCGAAGTTTCCATTCCGCCGTATTTTTCCCGCCATTTATAGAAAGTTGAATTCCCCATGCCATATTTACGACAGAGCTCCTTGACAGGAATACCGGCTTCAGCTTCTTTTAAAATAGCGACGATTTGATGTTCAGTCATTTTTTTCATAACTAAATCCCCTTTACTTTTATCATAGAGAATTTTCTACTTTTTTGCTGTACTATTTTAGGGGATAGTTATAAATAAGGTTCTAACCAATAGATACTACCAATTCTGAATTAATTACGAAACGGTATAGAATCCTGAATATTTTTTACAAAAATATAGTCATAAAATATGAATAGTAGTGTAAATGCAAATGCTCCATCGTGAGCACAAAACTGACGTAGAAAATAACTCAACCTGTTTTGACAATGCCATAAAAGATGGTTTTATAACGTTCCTTCTTACGGGTACGAGGGCGAATAACTTCAATCTGACTTTCTTTAGCGCATGATAAGTTATAAATAGTCGGACGACTGACCACAAAGTGTTTTGTCAATCGGTAACGGTTATTTTTCTTTATGATAGAGACCCATATCATTCACCTTTGATACGGCGATGTATATTCATTACAATTTTTTTAAATTACAGTAAACAACGCGAGTAATTCCTACGCCAAGATACAAATTATCAAAATAAGCATGGGTTACTGACAAATATCAGTAAGATTAGATTTTTAAAAATAGCTCTCTACTTTTAAATGGTTTTGATCCTACATAAGGTTTTAACGCCATTCTGGTAAACCGTTTAGCCGCTTTTAACGTACAGTCATTATTAAATTGACGTTTTCCCAAAGCTAAAACTTGCTCCCCTGTAAAGCTTGTACTATTTTGTAATAAACTACTAATAAAACCTTTTTCGCTTTGGTATTGATAATGCATCGATTTAACAATATCATCACCAGTTACACAGCAATGAAAATAATCAATGTGATACCCTAAATTTTCTAATAACGATAATTCAAAAGCTCGCAGCACATTTTCAGCAGGAATTTGTTGGGCTAATTGTTGCAAGCTTGCTAAATAATCATCAAAAAGAGTTGGCATTTCTGTTTCTGCAACTAAAACTCGATGTAATAGCTCATTTAAATAAAATGCGCTATATAAGAAAACAGATACTAACGGTAATGCCAGCGACATAGCTTCAACTTGCCGCAATGTTTTTATTTCACCTTGACCTGAATATTGTACAATGAGCGGAGTAAAAGGTTGCAACATGCCTTTCAATGCTGAACTTTTTCTCCTAGCCCCTTTGGCTAACACCGTTATTTTTCCGACATTTTCAACGAATAAATCAACTAATAAACTACTTTCAGTGTAAAAACGAGTATGTAGTATAAATGCTCTTTGCCAACCTTTCATTAAAATGCCTTTAAATTATATTTTTGATTAATAATTACACACAAAACAAAAAGAAATAAATTTTTCAAATTTTCACCTGAAATCTAGCTCAAATTCCGCTATAATCAATACAAACAATAGGATTATAGGATAAATAAAAGAGAAGCTATGGATCTTTTTTCAATAATTTTGCTACTAGTATTAATTGTATCACTTTCTGGTGTCGTTATTAAAATGTTACCAATACAAATTCCATTGCCACTAATGCAAATATTGTTAGGTTGTATACTGGCTGCCTTTGGTGTTTATGTAAAATTCGACCCAGAATTATTTCTTGTTTTATTCATTCCACCATTACTGTTTGCTGATGGGCGTAAAACATCGGTAAAAGACTTTGTGCACAATGTCAGAGAAATTGTTGGACTAGCGCTAGTTTTAGTTGTAATAACAATTGTCGCTGTTGGTTATTTACTTTATTGGATGTTACCAAAAGGAGTTGAATTAGCAGCAACATTTGCACTAGCTGCAGTTTTATCGCCAACAGATGCTGTAGCATTAAGTGGAATTGTGGGAAAAGGACGCATTGAAAAAGAGAAAATGGAGATCATCGAAGGTGAAGCATTGATGAATGATGCTTCAGGTTTGGTATCTTTAAAATTTGCTATTGCTATTGCAGTTGGTGATGCAGTATTTAACATCTTTGATGTGAGTATGCAATTTTTTATAGTTGCGCTTGGTGGCTTGGCTATTGGCGTTTTATTTACTTGGCTATATGCACGTATTTTACGTAAAATAAATCAGCTGACTCACAATGACCCTGCAATTCAAATTGTATTATTATTCTTACTCCCATTTGCCGCTTACATTATTGCCGAGGAATGTCATTGTTCTGGTATTTTAGCAGCAGTAAGTGCAGGTATGACAGTTAATCATTCTGGTATGATGCGAAATGCACCATTAACTGCGCGTTTGCAATCAGATAGCACATGGTCAATGCTAACATTCGTTTTTAATGGATTCGTATTCGTTTTATTAGGTATTCAGTTACCAAGCATTTTGAACAATACTTTCGCCGAAAACCAGATTGATACCTCAATTGAAGTATGGCAATTATGTTTAATTGTTTTATTTGTTTTTGCGGTATTAATGGGAACGCGATTCGCCTGGTTGTGGTCAATGAAACATCTACCAGCTATGCCATTTGGCACAAAACGCCCTCTTGCATTTAGAGAATACTCAACAAGAGATCTTTTAATTTCGACATTTGCTGGTGTTAGAGGAGCGATTACTCTAGCTGGTGTGTTATCTATTCCAATGACAATTGGTGGTCGTTATCAACTTGTTTTTATTGCAACAGGTATAATTTTAATTTCATTGATTGCAGCAGTTATCATATTACCTATTTTGTTACGAGGTAGTGTTATTTTAGATAATTCAGAACAAGCTAATGAAATTTTAACTGTAAAGGGTCATATGGCAGAAGAAGCAATTGTTAGCTTGGAAAAAATGCAAAACAATTTGCTACAAGAAACAACTGAAGATAGTATGGATCAAGAAATAATACATGAAGTCGGTTCACGTGTTATTGGATCATTAAGACGTCGAACAGGTCTTAAAGGTTTAGAGAAAAAAGCACTTGAAGCAGAAAACCTAGAAAGACGCATGCGTCTGGTTGCAATTGGCGCAGAACGGACAGCTTTGTTACAAATGAAAATTCGTAACGAAGTAAGCGAAGAAGTTTTTGAACATTTAAATACCGACTTAGACATTTATGAAAAAATGATTTCTGGGGAAGCATAAATGATTGGAGCAAAAAGCCAAATTCTAAACAAGATTCATTCACAGTTTGTCAATAATGGGCCCCATATTTTGGGGCTTACCTTACGATGCATTCCTTTTAATGTCAAAAAGCAAGCCATAGAACAATTATTACAGCTACAATTTGAACATTCCCTAGAAGATGGCGATCTTGATTTTTTAGAAAATCGTTGGCTTAAAATAGAAGTTACTGATTTAGGGCTTATCTGGTTTGTAAGTTTGATCGAAAATAAATTAGTTGTAAGCCGAGAAGAAATTGCTGATGTGAGCTTTATCGGTAATGCTAATGATTTAATTATGATAGCGACTAGACGTCAAGATCCCGATACCCTATTCTTCCAGCGTCGCTTGATTGTTGAAGGTGACACTGAATTAGGACTATATGTTAAAAATTTAATGGATTCTATTGAGTTAGAAGCTATGCCAAAATTTTTAAGACTAACACTTGAAAAATTAGCAAATATTATTGAAAGTGCGCCAGCTCATTAATTCACATGTTAACATAACGTGACGGATAATATATTAGTTTATTGCTGATTTATTATCTAAGAATACTTCTGACTGGTTGAAGATTAATTTTTTTCATTTACTTAAAAGTGACCGTGTCGCGTTTTAAGGTGTTTTGTTAATAGATACATTTGAGAATTAATTATACAAGTTATTCTATATAACAAATTGTAAAAACACAGTTAATTGGTATATTGTCGTGGTTTTATTTCACAGTGTTGATACATATTTTTTCCTCTACATTTGTGGAGGTTTTTTCATTCTATCTGAAAGAAATCCAAACGCAATTGTTCCTTTTTGTGATATTCTTACATATTAATCGTCTATTAATTATGATAAACCTGTAGAAAATATTATCTAATATGGATTTTAATTTTGTATCACTTAGTTCCATCTATTTTCTACACTCTGTTCCCACTTGCAAGTGAATGAATAAAAAATATTTAAATAATTAAAAAATTAGCAAAAAATAATTGTAGTCAATTGGATTTCAATAAATAAGAGAACAATTACGAGCAAAGTTACACAATGAAAAACGACCAAGAACAGTCTACTTTTTACTTTCATGATTATGAAACTTTTGGAACTCATCCAGCATTAGATCGTCCCGCACAATTTGCTGGAGTTCGAACTGATAAGGATTTTAATATTATTGAAGAACCTCTAGTTATATATTGTCATCAATCCCCAGATTATCTACCCAATCCTGAAGCCGTATTAATAACGGGAATTACCCCTCAAGAAGCTAATCAAAAAGGTGTTTGTGAAGCAGAATTTACTCGCCTAATTCATCAAGCTTTTAGTGAACCGAATACATGTATTCTTGGCTATAACAATATTCGTTTTGATGATGAAGTTACTCGTAATATTTTATATCGTAATTTTTATGATCCTTACGCCTATAGTTGGAAAAATGGAAATTCCAGATGGGATCTGCTTGATGTAGTGCGAGCTTGTTATGCACTAAGACCAGAAGGAATTAATTGGCCAACAAATGATACAGGCTTACCAAGTTTTCGTTTGGAGCATTTAACAAAAGTGAACAATATTAAGCATGAACATGCACATGATGCGATGTCTGATGTTTATGCGACTATTGCAATGGCTAAATTAATAAAAGCAAAGCAGCCTAAATTATTTGATTATTTTTTCCAATTACGTAAAAAAAATAGAGTTGCTGAACTTATTGATGTGGTTAATATCACGCCACTAGTTCACGTATCGGGCATGTTAGGTAGTCACCGTGGAAATCTATCTGTAGTTGCACCTATAACTTGGCATCCGGTACAAAATAATGCCGCTATTATTTGTGATTTAACTGGAGATATTGATCTCTTAATTGAACTACCAGTCGAGCAAATAAAAGAAAAATTGTACACAAAAACTGAAGATCTCCAACTGGGCGAAGCACGAATACCTTTAAAATTGGTTCATACTAATAAATGCCCTATTATTGCACCATTAAAAACTTTATTACCTGAAAACGCCGAACGGTTTAACATTGATATAAAACAATGCTTAATCAATCAACAAAAACTATTACAAAATCAAAAATTATTACAAGATAAAATGCAGGCGTTATTTAATATCGATGATAATAATCCTATTAATACTATTAATTCTGATGTTGATGCTCAAATTTACGGGAAATTTTTTAATAATCAAGATAAGTTACGCTGTGATACTGTGCGAACAACCCCTGTTCATTTATTAGATAGTTTATCAATAACATTTGATGATCCGCGTTTAGCAACACTATTTTTTCGATACAAAGCACGAAATTATCCACAAACATTGACAGAACATGAACAGATTATCTGGAAAGATTATTGCCGTGATAAACTTCATGTTCAAAAAATCCAAGATTACTTATTAACATTGGAACAATATGCAGAAACTTATATTCAACAGTCAGAGAAACTTGCAATCATTAAACAACTTTATCATTATTGCCATTATTTAGTTGGTAATTAATTTTGACGGGCGTATTATATATGCAAATAAACCTACTTTCACACTAACTATAGGCATAATAATCATAATTTAAAATTAAGATTAAATTTACGTTATGAAACATTTTCTAGCTAAGCACGCCACCATCAAACATCGATTATATTCTTTGTACTATACACTTTTCAGTTATGGTCGAGGATTGGCCATATTAACTCTCTGTCTATCGTGCGGTGATATTATTTCTAAAATATTACCTATAATGATTCCTGGCAGTATTATCGGTTTGTTAATTCTATTCTTCTTACTTGCCTTTCAACTAATTCCCACCTGTTGGATCAAAAATAGCTGTAATCTATTCATGCGTTACATGACATTACTTTTCATTCCTGCTGCAATGGGAATAATGGATAATTATTCACTTTTATTGCAAAATTGGATACCGATAATATTTGGCTGTGTTGGTGGATCATTCATCGTATTACTTGTAACTGCTTTTTTAACGGAACAATGTCATAAGGTCGTGCCAAAAAGAAAAGATGAGGACTATCAACCATGATATTGATGCTACCATTAACGCTTTGTGTTTTTCTCGTTATTCGGAAAATAGCTTTTAAAATAAAAAATCCGTTATTTAACCCTTTAGTGATTTCGGTCATAGTTTTAATTCCAATACTACTCATCACCAACACAAGCTATATACAATACGTTGATAACGTGCAAATCATTAATGATTTATTGCCTTATTCTGTTGTTGCCCTCGCCTATCCTTTATATGAACTTATTCCACAAATTAAAGCACGTTGGAAGTCAATTATGATTATTACTTTTATCGCTTCACTTTCTTCAATGATAACTGGTGTTTGTATTGTATTTTGGCTAGGTGGAAATACTGAAATTGCTGCATCGGTTTTACCGAAATCGGTGACCACAGCTATTGCTGTAACAATTGCGGATAATCAAGGAGGAATACCATCTATCGCTGCACTTTGTGTGATACTAGTTGGTACGCTAGGTGGCATATTTGGGCATCAAATATTGAATTTGGTAAAAATAAAATCAGCACCAGCGAGAGGATTATCAATTGGTGCGATCTCACATGCTGTTGGAACCGCTCGTTGTATCGAAGTTGATTATAATGAAGGTGCATATAGTTCATTATCCTTGGTTTTATGTGGCATCATGACATCATTGACAGCACCATTTTTATTTCCAATAATGGTATTTATTTTTAACTGGTTTTAGCATGAAATTAAAAAAGCTTATTGCTTATATAGCTAGTTTCTGTTTGGTTTCAATAATGGCAATTGCCAGTTTAGATTATTGGATCAGCTATAAAACAGCCCCTTATATTTATCATGATGAAAACCAATTGCCCTATCGAGCAATTGGTGTTGTGCTTGGTACTTCAAAGTATGTTCGAGGTGGTGGCTTAAATGATTTTTACCGTAATCGCATTAATGGAGCAATTGATCTTTATTGGCAAAACAAAGTTGATTATCTATTACTAAGTGGTGATAACGCCCTTTTGAGTTACAACGAACCTATTACTATGAAGAAAGATTTGATAAAAGCAGGTATTCCTAGTAATTCAATTGTTTTAGATTATGCTGGATTCCGAACTTTTGATTCTGTTATTCGAGCCAATAAAGTATTTGATGCAAATGATTTTACGATTATTACTCAAGAGTTTCATTGCGAACGAGCGATTTTTATTGCTCTAGCACAAGATATACAAGCACAATGTTTTGCTGTTCCTTCCCCTAAAAGTATGAAGTTAGTCAGAATTCGTGAAATGTTTGCTCGAGTTGGTGCTTTTATTGATCTTTATGTTCTGAAAAAAGAACCTAAATATCTTGGTCCTATAATTCCCATCCTCTCTAATGCCCAGTAGTCATCCTTAGGGATAAAATTACGTCAAAAAGTTTCAGAAAAGCATACGTTTTAGTATAAAAAGAAAACAAAAAACTAATAGTCTAATAAATTAGATTGCATTATTATGCAAAAAAATGTAATATTTAATCAATTATCGCTTAAAAAAATGTATAACTAACAATGAATATTGAATTAAACCATATTAACTGTTTTTATGGTAAGCACCAGGCCTTAAATGATGTTTCTCTCTGCTATCCGCTTGGTGAGACCATTGTATTACTTGGTCAGAGTGGGGCTGGAAAAAGCTCTTTATTAAAAGTTTTTAATTTACTTGAAATACCGACATCAGGACAGATGACTATTGCCAATTCACATTTTGATTTTTCTAAAAAAATCAGTGAATCAACAATTCGTCATCTTCGTAAAAATGTAGGAATGGTGTTTCAAAACTACAATTTATGGCCACATTTGACGGTGCTAGAAAACTTGATTGAAGCACCTTGCCAAATATTAAAGTTATCTAAAAAAGAAGCTAGCGATAAAGCGATGGCTATTTTAAACAGATTACAAATTGATGATATGGCAAAGCGTTATCCTCTTCATCTTTCGGGCGGTCAACAGCAACGTGTCGCTATTGCTAGAGCATTAATGATGGAACCTCAAATATTATTATTTGATGAGCCAACAGCAGCATTAGATCCAGCGATTACATCACAAATAGCTGAAATTATTAATGAACTTTCTGAAACGGGAATTACACAAATTATTGTTACACATGAAGTCGATTTTGCTCGTAAAGTTGCTTCACAAGTCATTTATATGGAGCACGGTAAGATTATTGAGCAAGGACAACTGGAGTGTTTTGCTCATCCTCAAACTGAAGAGTTTAAAGCTTATTTGTCACATTAATTAAAATAAATTTAGGTGGATATATGAAAAAAACGTTACTAGCCATTTTTCTTGCAGGAACAGCGTTTGTAGCTCAAGCAACAGATACTTTAACAATCGGCACAGAAGCAACTTATGCGCCTTTTGAATTTACTAATGAAAAAAATGAAATCATTGGTTTCGATATTGATGTGATTAATAAAATTTGTGATGAGATAAAAGTCTCATGCAAAATTGTCAATCAATCATTTGATGGCTTAATTCCAAGCTTAAGAACTCGTCGAATTGACGCTGCTATAGCTGGAATTGATATTACGCCAGAACGTCAAAAGCAAGTTGATTTTACCAACATTTATTATGATGATAGCTCAATTCAATTCATTACATTAAAAGATACATTAACTGACCTTCAGCAATTAAAAGGTAAAACTGTTGGCATTCAAAAAGGGACAACTTATCCAAAATATCTGAATGAAAAATTCCCAGATATTAAACAAGTCAGTTACGATAGTTATCAATTTGCTTTTTTAGATTTAAAAGCTAAACGAATTGATGCAATCGTATCAAGCTCAATTGTCGCTGGTGAATGGCTAGGTAAAGATTCTGATATTGTACCATTAAGTGATAAAATCACTGATCATGAATTTTTTGGTGAAGGTTTAGGTATTGCAGTTCGTAAAGGCAATGATCAATTACTAAATCAATTTAACCAAGCTCTGGATAAACTCAAAGCAAATGGTGAATTAGATGCTATTTATAAAAAATGGTTTAATAAATAATTATTAAACAGTAAAACTCGACTTCGCTATGATCTCGCCGCATACTTTGCGGCGAGTTTATTTTTTACTTTAACAACGGTTTTTTTATGTCAGACTTTCTAACAAATGGAACAAACTGGATCCTACCTTTGATGGATGGATATATCTTGCCACTAACGCAAGCTACATCAATTACATTATCATTAGCATTGGTATCGTTAATTATAGGTATGTTTTTTGCCTTTATTTTTACGCTATTAGAATCGGCTCCATTCAAACCAGTTGCATGGTTAATGTCTCTGTTTAATTTAACGATTCGAGCTTTACCTGAACTATTAATTGTCGTCGCCATTTATAATGGGTTACCCTTATTACTCATATTATTAAATGATGGATTTACAATTAATTTTTACTTCGCCTCATTAACAATACAACTCGATATTCAAAATTTTAATATTAACCCTTTTTTATGTGGTGTAGCTGCACTTTCACTATTATATGCAGTCTATGCGTCACAAACGCTTCGCGGTGCATTCAAGGCAATTCCCAACGGACAAAGACAAGCTGCCCAAGTACTTGGACTTAGTAAATCACGCACATTCTTCCGTATTATAATGCCACAAATGTGGCGTCATGCCTTACCTGGATTAAGTAATCAGTGGTTAATTTTGTTAAAAGATACCGCACTGGTTTCGACCATCACAATTAATGATTTAATGATGCAAACTAAAACCATTATTGCTCGAACAAACCAACCTTTTTTATGGTATATCATCGCAATGATTATTTATCTCATTATCTCTATTTTAAGCAAAAAAGTAATATCGCGAATTGAAAAACGTTCAACTTATTTTGAACAACCAACATCAGCAAAAAGTTAATAAGGTCGTATTATGTCTGATAATTTTGTTTATTACCTTAAAATCATACTACAAGGTCTACCTAATACTTTAAGCTTAGGTATTTTGGGAATTCTATCGGCTGGATTACTGGCAATCGTCTTAGCATGTTTATTATCATTAAATTCAAATGTATTAACTAAAGTTATTCGTACTTATATTATTCTATTTACGGGTTCACCACTGCTTGTCCAACTATTTTTAATTTATTACGGACCTTCGCAATTTAGTGATACGTTAAGTAAAATGCCTGTCCTTTATGAACTTATTTCATCATCTTGGTTTTGTGCATACTTAGCCTTAACACTCAATAGTGCAGCTTATACAACACAAATTTTTTATGGTGCACTAAAATCTTTACCTCAAGGACAATGGCAAGCTTGTCAAGCGCTTGGTATGAATAAAAAACAAACATTAAAAGTTATCGTGCCATATGCATTAAAGCGGGCTCTTTCAACTTATTCAAATGAAGTCGTTTTCGTGATTAAAGGCACGGCCTTAGTATCAATGATTCAAGTGATGGATATTATGGGATATAGCAATCAATTAAATGGTGATTACTATGATTTTTCTATTTTTGTGGTTGCAGGGCTAATATACCTCTTGATAAATGGATTACTGAGCACCATTATGAGAGTTATAGAGAAAAAAGCCCTCACATTCGAAAACTAATATGAACCAATTTGATTCAACATCCTTTTTGAAAACAGTCCCACATAAACCGGGAATTTATCAGATGTTTAATGATAAAGAAACGATTATTTATGTGGGCAAAGCCAAAGATCTCAATAATCGCTTAAAAAGCTATTTTAATAGCAGTAAAAAAACACTAAAAACAGATATGCTTGTTAGCCATATCCATCGTGTTGAATTTACGATTACCAATACTGAAACTGAAGCCCTACTACTTGAACAAACATACATCAAAAAACATCAACCACGATATAATGTGCTTTTAAAGGATGACAAAAGCTACCCGTTTATAAAACTAAGCAAAGAGAGGCATCCTCAACTATCCCTTTATCGTGGAGCAATTAATCGTAAAAAAGATGAATTTTTTGGTCCCTACCCTAGTGGTTATGCAGTAAAACAGATATTAACACTATTGCAAAAAACGTTTCCAATAAGACAGTGTTTAAATACAACCTATCGAAATCGAACTCGTCCCTGTCTGCAATATCAAATTAAACGTTGCTTAGGTCCTTGTGTGCCAGGTTTAGTCAGTGATGAAGACTATCTAGAGCAAGTTAACTATGTTAGGTTATTTTTATCCGGTCAATCAGACCAAATACTACAAAAAATAACCGAAGATATGCAAAAAGCCAGTAAAGAGCTCAATTTTGAAAAGGCTGCGGTTTTGCGTGATCAACTACAAGCAATAAAACATATTAATGAAAAGCAAGCTATATATAATAATAATGATAATCTTGATGTCATTGGTTTCCATTATGAATCAGGCTTGGCTTGTATATATGTCTTATTTATTCGAAATGGCCAAACCTTTGGACATCGCTCTTATTTTCCTAAAGTACCATCAAATACCGAACTAGAAGAAGTTATTGAAACCTTCTTGGGACAATTTTATTTGCAAGGCAATCAAAATAGAAATATTCCTAAAAAGATTTTACTTAATTTTTCGTTGTCTGATAAACAACCAATGGAAGAGACACTGTCACTTATTGCTGATCATCAAGTTAAACTGGTTGATGAACCCAAAGGTGATAATCTTAAATTACTCAATATCGCAACCGTGAATGCTCAAACTGGGGTTAAAAATAAACTACTAGCAAACTCAACTATTAAACAACGTTACGATGCATTGAAAGCCTTTTTGGGGATTGACAAAATTAATCGAATGGAATGTTTTGATATCAGCCATTTTATGGGTAAAAATACCATTGCATCTTGTGTCGTTTTTGATGATAAGGGACCGGTTAAATCTGAGTTTCGACGCTACAATATTACCGGAATTACACCTGGTGACGATTATGCAGCAATGGAACAAGTATTAACTCGCCGTTACAGTAAAAAAGAGCTACCAACTGAAAAAGTGCCTGATATTATTTTTATAGATGGCGGTAAAGGACAACTTAACCAAGCTCTACAAGTATTTGAACAATTGGATGTTAATTGGAACAAAAATCACCCTATTTTAATTGGTGTAGCTAAAGGCGCTGAGCGCAAAGAAGGATTAGAAACACTATTTTTTGAAGCTCATGGCACGGGATATTACCTTGATGACCATTCCCCTGCACTATTGCTTATTCAACAAATTAGAAATGCATCACATGATCATGCTATCGTAGGTCAGCGTAAAAAAGGGACAAAGCAACTTACTGACAGTGCATTAGAGCATATTGAAGGTATTGGTGCCAAAAGACGTCAAGCGTTACTCAAACATTTTGGCGGATTAAGAGAGTTAAAAAGTGCCAGTATTGACGAAATAGCTCAAGTGCAAGGTATATCAAAATCATTAGCTGAAAAAATTTATCTAAATTTACAACAATAACACATTGAAAAAATAACATATTTCAGGCAACATAACCATTAAGAAAAGACTGTTTTTTATCAATCTCTAATGCATTGATTAATAAAATAAAAAAAAGAGTTTATGTCACATGAAAATTAATTTTCCAACAGCCTTAACACTATTTCGAGTTATTTTAATCCCTTTTTTTGTGTTGGCATTTTATTTGTTTCCCTATAAATGGTCTGGTTTTTTTTCTGCATTGATTTTTTTAATTGCTGCCGTGACTGATGTATTAGATGGTTATCTTGCCCGTCGCTTAGGTCAAACAACTAAGTTTGGCGCATTTTTAGATCCAGTCGCCGACAAAATCATGGTAACAATTGCACTAGTTTTAATTACCCAATATTACCAAGCATGGTGGATCTCAATTCCAGCAATTATTATCGTTTCGCGCGAAATTATAGTATCGGCCTTACGCGAATGGATGGCTGAAATCGGCAAACGCAACAATGTAGCCGTTTCGTCAATTGGTAAAATCAAAACGATAGCACAAATGACAGCGCTAACTTGGCTACTTTGGCGCCCTTGTGACATTGTTATTTACGCAGGTCTTGCAGCGTTGTTTATTGCAACAGTATTAACGCTATTATCAATGTTACAATATTTATGGATAGCACATAGCGATTTATTAGAAGAAGAATAACTTTTGATTAATATTTCCATCTTAACATCTTTTTATATGAGTAGTTTTGTTCAAAAAGTTCGTATAAACAAAATTACTCATCCCCTTTCAAATTCAAAATACTGCATTCAAAGTGATAATCAGTCAAACATTGAACAATTAAACGATTAATTTAAAATTTTTATTGACTGAAATCATAAGATCGGTAAAATGCACTGCATTCAAAGCGAATTACTTCCTAGTAATCAGTTTTGAGCCCGGGTGGTGAAATCGGTAGACACAAGGGATTTAAAATCCCTCGGCCTTTTTGGCCGTGCGAGTTCAAGTCTCGCCCCGGGCACCACTTCTTATCTATGCGGGAATAGCTCAGTTGGTAGAGCACGACCTTGCCAAGGTCGGGGTCGCGAGTTCGAACCTCGTTTCCCGCTCCAATTCATTAGCTGTTTTTCATATACTGAAGTGTATCCAAACATACCCACAGGACTTAAATTTAATACAATTTTTAGTACACTTTGAGTTCGAGCTAGTACACTTTTATCGTTTTAAACGAACATCTTATTTTATATAATAATTCTGCCTTTTAGTTTGATTTCTAAAGGAGAGTTTTATTATGGCTTTAGCTGAATTAGCCGTTCGTAAGCCAAACCAACTCATGGTTTATCCTCTGTATGATATTCCACTGTAAAAATGACTGGAGGATGCGGTTGTGCCCGAATAGGATTTTGATAGCGATTAATGCCTTGCTTTATCGTATTTATGTCTTACATTAATCTTTTATAATCAAAATAATAACGATGGCGTTCGGTGACAGGTTTACTCACTTGCACGTTAATACGATTTTCAATTATCGTTAACTGCCTTGTAATATCATTACTCAGTTTGTTCTCACTGTGCAAGTGCCACTAACTAGCACTAGCCATAATGCAAATTTTGGGTGTTTTTTTGATTACCATGTGGACATTTCTCATTGTTGAAAAATGCTGTTATGATGATCTTATCGAGGATGATTTAAAAGCTAAATGGGATAAAGAAAATATATTAAGAGTAAACATATTAATGCTTAAATATCTTTACTTTAATTTTGTATATTCATGAAACTATTTATTAGTGAGTATCAAATGCGAAAACTCAATTAAATATGTTAAAGTTCGCTATAAAATTATTTTTTTGCTACTGCTTGAATCCAGAGTTTCTTATTTTTGAAATCAATTTTAACTATATTTTTACTTAGAAAATCAAATCCGATCAATCCATCAGACTGGAACTCAGCAGGAAGGGAGTCCAATATAACAGCTTTGATATTATCATTAGCAACATTATTGACAAATTTATAATCACTTTCATCATCATTTATTTTAATCGTTTTAGGTGACAGGGATTGCTCTTTTATGACTGACATAGTGGCTCCACTATCTAAAATCATTTTATAACCTTTTATACCATCAGACATCTCAATAACTAAACCTTCATCATTGAGATGAAAGGGAATTGGAATCCATTTTTTATCTAAGTCAGCAGAAATATCCGTTTTATCCGATACTATTATTTTACTTTCAGGATAATTAATAGTTAACACATAACCATCAAACAAACCTAGTCCAATTACTAGGTGTTCCATATTTTCATTCTCGTTATTATTAGAGTTATCGCTAGAAAAACTTAATCCCCAACTGTTATATTCTACGACTTCCACACATTTAAAAATAAAGGAATTTAATTTTAAATTATTGATAATAAATGATCTAACCTCTGTAACATTACCAGATAAATCAATACTTCTTATTTTTTGTAAATTTTCAGATTTATTTGGGATTTTATTAATTAAATCTATTGGTGGGTGTGTTTGTTCTGTGGTTGCATTGGTAATTAAAGAAAAGTCGCTTGCAAGCAGCGTATAATGGGTAATAAAAATGCCCTCATTTAAAACTAAACGAGGGCATCAATACCTAGTTTTTATTTATTAAGCAACACCAGGAATGGTGAAATCCATAATAAGTAATAAAGTTGGTAAAATAAAGATAGATAGAACCGTTGATGCAAAGAAAATGCTTGATGCTTGTTCTTGCTCAACATTCCAATTATAAGCCAAAATAACTGCTGTTGATGCCGTTGGCATTGCCAATAGGAATACTAGCTCTTCTGCTTCCATCCCTGTGATACCAAATAGATATACGGCAATAAGTGCAACAATTGGTGTAATAAAACTTTTCAATACAATATTGATCAATAATGGTTTAGATAATTTCAATTTAACGCCATGAATACCAACACCTACCGCAATAAGCGAAATAAAGTTACAGGCATTTGACATAATATCAAAAGTGTTAAATACAAAATGAGGTAACCATTGGGTTCCATCGGTGACACTAACAATTAGCCCTAAAATCACGGCTAAAAACATCGGTTTCATGAGCGAATTTTTTACCGCACTAAAAATCATATCGCCGGTGACTTTACCGCCAGATAATTTAGTATCACAAAGTTCTAATAAAAAGATTGTCATTGGGATCAATGATAATGCGACAACAAAATTAGCAATCGCGACCGAAATGGTAGAAGCTGCCCCAAGCATCAACGTTAAAAAAGGCACCCCCATTCCGCCCATATTTGGAAAACAGCAAAGCATTGCATTCATTGCTGTTGATTTTAACTCTTTATGCAAAATGTATTTATTGGTTAAAAAGCAAATTATCCATAAAAATGACATAGTGCAGAAAAAGGCAATCATCCAAATACCATTAAATATTTGTGATGGTTTGGCATGAGACGTATGCACAAAAAGCAATGCAGGAAAAACAAAGTTTGATACAAGTCCTGATAATAATTTTTTAGAATCTTTTGAAAAAATTCCTTGTTGTACACATAACCAACCAAGAAAAATTAACAAAAAGACCGGAAGACAAGAACTAACAACTTGCCCAACTGCTGACCAGATTAAATTCATTTTTTAAAACTCCTAAAATAATATTACTTGAAATACAAATTCGGTAATGGGTCGGTAACTTTGGACTAGATTTTTTATTTATGACCGAGCAAAAATAAGGGATAACAAAATCGAATATACACTATTAACTACAAAACTATATTTGCAAAACTACATTCCACCTTGTTTAAAACTTGATATAACTTAACGCTATTTTGTTTTTAGCGTATTAAAATAAAGACATTATTAATATAACAACTCTTGGTATATTTAAACGTCAAATATCGTAACTTGGAAAGTATTATACTTATTCTTCTCAACCTTGTGTAAATCAAGAAAGGTCAACTAACTTAAAAACACCAAAAACATTAAAATTTTTTTTGATAAAAATCAACAAACATAAATTTTACCTATAAAAAACAAATATAATTTAAACTAATAAAGCAATTGTCAAATTATGGTAAAAATCAATATGCGATCGAATTAACCTAAATAGTAATTTTTTTATGCGATCTTTTCGGTCATAAAAACATCATCAATATAGATAATAAGTTGACTAATCTATATATTTAATTTACTACTTAAAAATCATGTTACTAGAAACTATATATATGGCAGTGAATAAATAATTCAAGATACTGTGAAATATGTTTTAAATTAATTAATAAAATTTTAATACAATGTAAATCATTTATGTAGCATTGTAAAATCGGTAATACAAATTGTATCAATTTAATTAGGAGAGACTATTTTATCAATTACCACAATATAAAATATGCCACTCAACTATCAGTCTAAATATATCAATAATGATTGTATATCTAATAATTACAGCAAAGGGACGCAATGATTTTTACTCTATTTCTATTTTTTTACACTGATTTTTATTGAATCAAAAATTCTACACTGTATATTTATACATATGCCGTATTTTATCACGAATCTTGTAACGTGGTGTAAATTTGCACGTTGATTTTTAGGAGAATTTTCTTGAGTAAATATTGTCTTGTAATTGGTACCGCTGATGCTACTATCAAAAATCACTTATCTTTGGTTGATATCCCAGTCAGAGCAGGATTCCCCTCACCAGCCGATGATTATTTAGAAACGAAACTTGATTTAACCGAACATTTAGTAAAACACCCTAGCGCAACATATTATATTAAAGTGGCAGGCGACTCTATGATTGGCTATGGTATTTTTAATGGTGATCTGTTAATTGTTGACCGAGCTTTAGAACCGAAAATTGATGATATTGTGATCGCAGCTGTTGATGGTGAACTTACTTGTAAATGTTTGGGAACAATTGAAGATCAACCTTATTTATTGTCGGGTAATGAGCTTTTTCAGCCTATATCTTTGACTGGAAAAGAGGTACACATTTGGGGTATTGTAATACACACCATTCATTCATTACGAAAACGAGCGCATGTATGATTGGGTTGATTGATTGTAATAATTTTTATGTTTCATGCGAACGCGTGTTTAATCCTAAATTAGAAGGAAAACCAATCGGTATCTTATCAAATAATGATGGTTGTGTTATTGCTCGTTCCCATGAATTAAAGCAACTTGTTCCTATGGGAATGCCTGCTTATCAAATTCCCTCTAAAATTCGTCAGCAAATTACTCTACTAAGCTCCAATTACGAACTTTATGGCGATATGAGCCAGCGTGTCTTTGATACTGTACGAAATTATACGTCAAATATTGAACTCTATTCTATTGATGAAGCATTTATTCAATTAAATGGATTTACCGATGTAATATCTTATTGCCTAAAATTAAAAGGGATCATAAAGCGTGATACAGGGATACCTGTCAGTATTAGCATCGCACCGACTCGAACTTTAGCAAAGTTAGCTAATCACATAGCCAAAAAGCAAGCTATTTATCAAAATGTTTATTGTTTACCCACAGAGCAAAAATCGCTCACAAAAATATTAAAAACATTTGCTATCCATGATATTTGGGGCATAGGTCGACATACTGCTAAAAAATTACAAAATTTAGGAATTTATACAGCCTGGGATTTAAAACAAGCAAATCTAACACAGATTAAACAAAAATTTTCGGTAGTATTAGAACGAACCGTGTTGGAATTACAAGGCACTAGCTGTATTGAATTAGATGATCTATCTTTCCCTAAAAAGAACATTATGATCTCGCGTAGTTTTGGCAAACTAACCAGTGAATTATTTGATTTGCAAGAAGCAATCCGCATAAATGCAAGTCGTGCAGCCGAAAAACTAAGGCAACAACAATCAGTAACTAATGCTGTTCTTGTTTTTTTAAAAACAAATCAATTTTGTACAAACACATCACAATATCATCCCTCCATTGTGATACCCCTTGCTTTTCCAACAAACGATTCGCGATTAATTATTCAAGCTGCGCAAAAGGGTTTACAGGTAATTTATCGGCAAGATTTTTCATTTATAAAATCAGGCGTTATGTTACTGGATTTAAAAGCTAAAAATAGTTATTCCCAACCTGACTTTTTCATTACTGAACCAGCACATTTATTGCAGCGTAAAAGTGACATGTTGATGAAGACAATTGATTCAATTAATCAAAAAATGGGAAAAAACACAATTCAGTTAGGAGGAATCCAAAAATCAGCACCATGGCAAATAAAGCGAGAGTTACTAAGCCAGCGATATACCACTCGTTGGGATGAATTGCCATTGGTTAAATAGCTGATTTACTTTACCGATTATAAAAACTAAATCCAGTTCAACAAAATTATCAGCTTGAGCAAAAAATATTGCATATATTTAAAAGTACAATAAATAGTAACTGTGACTAAAAATATAATAGTACTAATTTTGCAATAAAATATGGGATATTATGATCCCATATTCACAATTGAACTACGAAACCGCCTTAAAGCAATTAAAAAGAACACGGTACCAATTGCCAATAACCATGCGAACGAAGTCCAAACCATACTTAAGCCAGCACCTCGATACAATATTGCCTGCCCTAATTCAACAAAATGGGTTGTTGGAGCAAACATCATAATATTTTGCACAATTTCTGGCATGCTTTCGCGCGGAGTACTCCCCCCAGATAGCATTTGTAACGGTAACAAAATTAAAATAAGTAACATTGCGAATTGCGCAGTAGATTTTGCTACTGTTGCCATAAAGATGCCAAGTGACGTTGTCACAAAAAGATGTAGCGCTGCACCAATTAAAAATAAAGTTACCGAACCTGCAATTGGGACATTTAGCCAACTATGAACAACAAGTAACAACGCTACCCAAGTTGATATTAATACCACAAGCCCCATTGACCATACTTTGGATATCATAATTTCCAAAGAGGTAACAGGCATGGCAAGAAGATGGTCAATCGTACCATGTTCGCGCTCTTTCATTAAGGCGGCACCCGTTAATATAATAGATAATGTTGTCACAATATTGATAATTTCCATGACCGAACCAAACCAAGATCGCGTTAAATTAGGGTTAAAAGCAGTATGCACTTGTATATTAACAGGCAAATTTGTTACCTTACTGTAACGGTTGACATATTCAGTCACTTCACCAGTAATAATTTGCGTTATGTAACCATTTCCGACAAACGCTTGCCCCATTCTGGTTGCATCAATATTGAGTTGAATTTCTGGACTTTGATTATTTAGCACATCACGCTGAAAATTAGGCGGAATATTTAAAGCAAACGTATAATTATCCGTATCCATACCATGATCGACATCATTCATTGAATATAATTTAACAGGAGTATTAAACATTGGCGGATAAAAGGCTGTAATAATTTGTCTTGATAAGGGGGAGTTATCTTCGTCAACAACTGCAATCGAGGCATGATGTAACGAGTCAGAAGTGGCCGTTGCAGCAATATAAATATCAAAGGTAAAGCAATAGGCAATTAATAGCAACATGATAGGATCACGCAATAACCCCCATAACTCTTTAATCCCTAAGCGATAAATATTAATTAAACTTTGCATAATATCTATCCTTCTTGCTTTTTAAGAAGAAAAATACTGGCACCCAACACAATAGGGATTGTGACCAATAAAGCAAATATTGAATTATGCAGATCGATAAAATCAAGCGCTTTATTAAACACACCACGAGCAATAATTAGCATATGCGTTGTTGGATAAACCTCGCCAATATAACGGCCACCGCCTTCTAGAGATGCGACAGGGTTGAGCAATCCTGAAAATTGAATTGCCGGTAACATTGTCCCTACGCAAGTTAAAAAGATAACGGCAATTTGGCTACGGGTGACAGTCGAAGCCAACAAACCAAAACCAGTTGAAATAATACAGTAAGCAAATGCAGCTAGGCACAAAGTAAACAAGCTTCCTTTTACAGGCACACCAAAAATGGTGATTGCCATAAATAACAATAATAAAAAGCTAAACATAGAAATAATGATATAAGGCACTTGTTTGCCTAGCAAAAATTCAGCTTTAGTTACTGGTGTTACATATAAATTGATAATCGAACCCATCTCTTTTTCACGTACGACCGATAAAGCTGCCAGCATTGATGGAATCATTAATAATAAAATAGGTATTACCGCCGGTACCATGGAAGGTAAGCTTTTGATATCAGGATTATAACGGTATCTTGTTTCTATATTTGCCAAGCTAGTTGAGGATTTTCCTGTTACTTCTTTTACTTTTTCACTTAACCAAGCAAGATGCATGCCTTGCACATAGCCTTTGATTGTTTCGGCACGTAGTGGCATTGCCCCATCAATCCAAATGGCAATATCAACGGGATCGCCTCGTTGTATGTCACGACCAAAATTTGGTGGAATTTCAATCGCTAAAGCAATGTCATTACTGCGTAACCGCGCATCCATATCGTTATAATCAGTGATAGGTGCCCTTTCAATAAAATAACGTTTAGAGCCCGACAAATTTAGAGTATAATTTTGGCTGATTACACTTTGATCGCGATCAAGCACAGCAAAACGCAGATCCTCAACATCCATCGTAATGCCATATCCCATAACCAACATTAAAATTGCTGAGCCTAATAACGCTAATAATGCTCGCAAAGGATCGCGAGATAATTCAAGAGTCTCACGCCATAGACAACCTATCATACGGGTAAGGCTAAATCCTTGAAGGTGATTGTTTGGTAATGTTTTTGTTGCTTGATTGAGTATTTCTTTTGGTGGTTCAACAGCGTGTTCTTCTGCATTACTATCATCAGCCCCTGCATCAACAAGATAGTTAATAAAGGCCTCTTCTAGTGTTTTAGCATTTTTGGAGCTGATAATGTTATCTGGCGTATCGCTTGCTAATACTTTACCCGCATGCATTAATGAAATTCTATCGCATCTTGCGGCCTCATTCATAAAGTGAGTTGTGATGAACACCGTTACTTTATCTTTTCTAGAAAGTTCGATAATTAAACGCCAAAAATCATCACGAGCAATGGGGTCAACACCTGATGTTGGTTCATCAAGGATAAGAATTTGCGGATTATGCACAACGGCAACTGACAATGAAAGCCGTTGCTTTACCCCTAAAGGCAAACTATCGGGCAGATTTTCTGTGTCTTGTTCTAAACCAAAACGTTTCAGTAATTCTTCAACACGAGTGGAAATTTTACTTTCTTCAATACCAAACAGACGCGCATGTAGAACTAGATTTTGTTTGACCGTTAACTCACTATATAAAGAAAATGCTTGAGACATATATCCTAAATGACGCCTAACATTAATATCACTGGCATCAACCGGTTTACCAAATAACCACGCCTCACCTGATGAAATCGGTAATAAACCCGTTAACATTTTCATGGTGGTTGATTTACCACAGCCATTTGAGCCTAAAAAGCCAAATATTTCACCTTGTTTAATTGAAAAATTAACATGATCAACTGCAATAAAATTACCGAATTGTTTCGTTAAATCTTTTGCTTCTATAGCAATTTGTAAATCTTTATTAAGATCTAAAGGTGGAATTTCGACAGTTTGATAACCTTGTCTAGCGCTTTCTGGCATGAGCTGAATAAATGCATCATCTAAATTATCTTTTGCTGTCTTAGCTAGTAAGGATTTTGGTGTGCCAGTTTCAAGAATTTTACCGCCATACATCGCAACTAACCAATCAAAGTTTTGGGCTTCATCCATATAGGCGGTTGCCACAATCACACTCATTTGCGGTCTTTGTTTACGAATTTTGTTAATTAACTGCCAAAATTGGGCTCTGGAAAGTGGATCAACCCCCGTTGTGGGTTCATCAAGAATTAACAAATCAGGATCGTGGATTAACGCCGAACATAAGCTAACTTTTTGTTTCATACCACCGGACAGTCGCCCTGCCGGTCTTGATAAAAATGGGTATAATCCAGTACTACGCGTTAATTCATCAATACGGCGACGACGCTCAGCCGCATCATTACCAAACAAACGAGCAAAAAATTGCAAATTTTCTTCAACCGATAAAGTCGGATAAAGGTTTTTGCCCAATCCTTGCGGCATATAGGCAATACGTGTACAAACATTTTTACGGTGCGACTTATCTTTCATATCACCATCTAAAACATACACTAAGCCTTCTTGAATAACATGCGCACCAGCGATCAGCGATAATAAACTCGATTTACCCACGCCATCAGGCCCAATAAAGCCCACCATGCATCGCGGTGGAATGGTCAAATTAATATTATTGAGCGCACAGTTTTTTTTGTAATGTAGTGTGACATTGCTTACTTTTGCCACTGCATCATCAATGGATTTAGCTTCGTTTAATAAAACTAAATTCTTATTGTCTGAATCTGACATCTGCTATCTCCAATTATTTGGTTGGACATTTTGCAATATCAGATAAGCCAGCTGGCCATGGCGTTTTAGGATCAAGCTTAACCCAAGCCACACCAGGTAAGCCTGTTTTAACTTGAGTAATATAACATTTTAATAATTCAGGGCTTAATTGTGCTTTAACTCTAAACATCAATTTTTGACGTTCATCTTTTGTTTCAACGGTTTTTGGCGTAAATTGGGCAACGCTTGAAACAAAGGAAATTTTAGCTGAAATCGCTTTATCTGGTAACGCATCTAAAATAAGTCTGACTTCATCACCAATAGCCACCTTACCCGCGACAGTTTCAGGTAAAAAGAAAGTTAAATAAACATCATACAAATTAACTAAATTTAGTACTTTACCGCCCGACGGTAAAACTTCACCTAACTGAGCAATACGATATTGAATACGACCATCAACAGGCGCTATTAAAGTACTATCATCGATATCAGCTTGAATTCTTCTAATATTAGCGCTGGCAACATTGATTGCCGATGTGGCGCTATCAACACCCGCTTCGGCTACAGCAATTGCCGCATCAGCAGCAGTAACTTGTGATTTTGCAGAATCTAATGCTGCTTTAGCATTGTTTACTTTAGCAGTATCATCATCAAATTGTTGAATTGATATTGCGCCTTTTTGATATAGGGCGGTAGTTCGTTGTAGATGTTTTGAGGCGATATCTAAGTCACTTTCTTTTTGGCTTACACCTGCTTGTGCCGCAACTTTATCACTCATTTTTAATGCTACTTGCGCTTTAGCACTTGCCTCATTACTGACCGCTTGTCGATGTTGTGCTTGGGCTTCGTTAAGTTGTGCTTGTAAGGTATCCGTTTGCATGACAACTAAAGCTTGACCGGCTTTAACAAAATCGCCCTCATCAACATTAATTTTTTCTATTCTACCAGCTAATTTAGCTGAAATATTGATTTCAGTCGCTTCAATACGTCCATTGCCACTAATAAAATCTGATCCATATCCATCGGTTTTCAATTGTTGCCATAAAATAAAAATAACAGCAACAATGACAACTGCAATAACAATCCACTTCCTGCTTATATTTTTCATATAACACCTTATTTTTAAAACGATTCATAATAAATTTTAACGAGATAACAAATCGTTATAGTCTAATTAATTGCATTGTTTAAATAGTATCAAATGTTTATGGCAAATAATATCTGTTCATAAAACAATCGCAATAAAAGCTAAAAACTCTAATTTAAGCAGGGCGGTTTTATATATTATTAATAGTTCTGGAATTAATAACATCACTACATGACACACTAATGTATGATATACCTGTTGCTAATTGATAAGTTACCTATAATAACAGACTTATTATTTTATATTTTCAAATAATTTATTAACAATATGGTGATGTAATCAACAAATTTAATATTGAATTTAAGTCATAATCAGCTAACTATGCATTAGTTAATGTGCATATTGAATACCATCAAAACGTAAAACATCAATTGGGACAACAGGGTTATTTATATGCAAATGATAAAGTAAATGCTATGCTTATAAAATTCTTAATCGATATATCTTGATTGATTTCTTATAAGGTAATTTTATGACACTACCATCTTTTTTAACACTGTATAACGAGCTAATTTCAACACCAACAATTAGTAACGTTACTAACGAGCAATTAGATTATTCTAATAAACCACTTATCGATAAGTTAGCAAGTTGGTTTGAAGATTTAGGTTTTGTTATTGATATCCAACCCGTTCCTAATACTCGCCATAAATATAATATGTTAGCTACTTATTCAAACAGCGAAAATAAAACACAAGGCGGGTTATTGTTAAGTGGACACAGTGACACTGTTCCGTTTGACGATGGGCAGTGGACTAAAGATCCTTTTAAACTAACCGAAGAAAATAATAAGCTGTATGGGCTTGGTACCGCAGATATGAAAGGCTTTTTTGCCTTTATTTTAGATGCTCTGCGTGATATTGATCTTAAAAAGTTAACTAAACCCATTTATATCCTTGCCACTGCCGATGAAGAAACATCAATGGCTGGTGCGGCATTTTTTGCCAAGAATACCAAACTACAACCTGACTGCACTATCATTGGTGAACCAACATCGTTAATCCCAATTCGCGCACATAAAGGGTTTATCTCTAATTCTATTAAAGTGATTGGTAAATCAGGACATTCAAGCGATCCCGATAAAGGCATTAATGCTATCGAAGTGATGAATTTAGTCATTGAACGCTTGTTAGTGCTAAAACAAAAATTTAAAGAACAATATCATAATGACGGGTTCAGCGTACCTTACCCTACCCTAAATTTAGGTGTTATTCATGGCGGTGATGCGGCCAACCGTATTTGTGGTTGTTGTGAGCTTGTGATTGATATTCGTGCATTGCCCAATAACGATATTGATTCACTTTATCATGCACTTTGCGATGCGCTACAACCTGTTATGGATAAATACCCAAATCGAATCGAGATACAGTATGAGGTTGCGCCAATTCCGGGGTACGAATGTAAAAAAGATCATCCGGCATTACAGCATATTGAAAAATTAGTCGGCCATAGTGCCGAAACGGTTAACTATAGCACCGAAGCACCATACTTAAATCAAATCTCGCCGACAATTGTATTAGGACCGGGCTCAATCGAACAAGCACATCAACCGGATGAGTTTATTTCAATGGACTTTTTAAAACCAACCAAAGTAACTATAGAAAGACTAATTAAGGATTTTTGTCTTTAGTTAATTATCTCAATTCGCCGATAACCTCGGCGAAGTTCAATAAAAGAAAGTTGATTAATTAAACGCGAAAAGTTGCAAAATCGATAGCGATTTCAGTGTTAGCAAAGACATTTTTTGCTTCATTTACTAACTTGTCATTATCATTCAAATTATATCTAGGGCTAATATGCGTCATAATAAGTCTTTTTGCATTAGCTTGTTTGGCAATAGTTGCAGCATGTACGGTGGTTGAATGGCCTCGTTCAATTGCCTTTTCGGCTAAAGCATGTTCTTGTGTAGCTTCATGAACAAGTAAATCCACATCTTTAGCAAGTTCAATCGATGCCTCACACGCTATTGTGTCGCCTAAAATTGCTAATTTTCGACCGTTGTTAATATTACCTAAATAATCACTACCTTTAATGATTCGTCCATCGTTAAGCGTAATGGTTTTTCCTTTTTTCAAATCATCACAATGTGATCCCATCGGGATATTATCTTGTCGTAATTTTTCGATATCGAGATTTGCAGGCAGATCTTTTTCAATAATACGATAACCAAAACACGGCACACGATGTTGTAATAATTTTGCTTCAACTTGAAACTGATTATCTTCAAAAACAATACCGTTTTCTTCAAGTTCAATAATATTGAGCGGATAGGTTAACCAAGAATAGCTAATTTCATTAACTGTTTCGACAAGCTGCTTAATTCCTTTCGGAGCAATCAATGTTAAAGCTGATTGATTTTGCATTAAAGAACGGGATGTTAAAACGCCCGGTAGCCCAAATACATGATCACCATGTAAATGCGTTAAAAAAATGATCTCAAGTTTAGCAAGGCTAAATTTGGCTTTTTGCATTTGCATCTGAGTTGTCTCGCCACAATCAAAAAGCCATAACTTCCCCCTCTCTTGTCTAAGATCAAGCACAATACTACTTACATTGCGCTCTGCTGTTGGGGAACCAGCACTTGTCCCTAAGAAAGTTAAATTCATAAAGATTTAAACATTTTTACGCTCAATAGTTTGCTCACCCCAGAACAACTTATCGGCTTTAGTTTTAGAAAACGCAAGTTTCAACACTTCATCATTACCTTCCGACCAAATTTGTTCGGCAAGTTTTTCATCATGGTTAGCTAGCTCAAAAATCGCCTCTGCAATTTCAATCGAGGTTTCACGAACAGAAGCCCAAGATTTAATATCATGTATTTCTTTTTTATCGATGTTCATTTTGCTACTCCTTTGGATTGAATTAGATGTAAAATAAACCTATTTATTGCAAAATACAATAGGCTATATACGTTATGATAACAATTATTTCTCCAGCAAAAACTTTGGATTACCAATCACCATTATTAACCCAAAATCATACATTACCTCAATTTATTAACTCAACTAAAATACTCATTGAAGATTGCCAAAAATTAAGTGTTGAGAATTTGTCTAATTTAATGTCTATTAGCCAAAAATTAGCCGAACTCAATTATGAACGATTCAAAAATTGGCATAGTGATTTTAATCTTGAAAATGCAAGACAAGCCATACTTGCTTTTAAAGGTGATGTTTACGAAGGATTACATGTTGAAGATTTTACTGATAAAGATCTAAAGTTTGCACAATCTCATTTAAGAATATTATCGGGTCTTTATGGTATTTTAAGACCACTTGACCTAATTCAACCTTATCGTTTAGAAATGGGGATCCGCTTAAAAAATGGCGATAATACTAATCTTTATCAATTTTGGGGCGATAAATTAACTCAACACCTTAATAGCGAACTAGCCAAATCATCACATCGCACATTAATCAATTTAGCCTCAAACGAATATTTCAAAGCGATCAAACCAAAACAATTAAACGCAACTATTATTCAGCCTATCTTTTTAGATCAAAGTAAAGATACCTATAAAGTTATCAGTTTTTATGCTAAAAAAGCACGCGGACTGATGAGTCGATACATTATAAAAAATTGCATTGAAAAGAGTGACGATATTAAAAGTTTTAATCTAGAGGGCTATCAATTTGATTCAAAACGCTCAACTGACTTAGAATGGTACTTCATACGCAATCATCAATAAAATAATAACGATGGAATTTCTGACTACATTATGGGCGCAGTTTTTATCTACCCTGCCCCTTTTTATGCTAATTTTATTAGGTTTTTTAGCAGTTAAACTAGGTCGTTGGCAAAAAACAGTCACCGATAGCTTAACCAAATTTACCTTTTATATTGCATTTCCCATCATGCTATTTCAGATCATGAGTCATTTTTCTGAACATTCGCAAATCGATATAAAACTGTTATTCGTCTTTTTTGGTGGATCATTTATCGTCTTTGCGATTGGCTGCTTAATTGCATCTAAATTATTTAAATTAAATGGTTCAGAAAGTACAATGTTTGCTATGGGTAGTATTTACACCAATACCGTGTTTGTTGGTATTCCTATTATTAAAATGTTATTAGGCGATAATGCTATCCCCATTGTTGCCATTATCGTTATCTTTAATGCGTTAATTTTATGGACGCTTGCGACGGTTTCTATTGAATTTGTGCAAATGGGAAAATGTTCAACTAAAGGGCTTGTTAAAGCCTTTAAAAATGTTTCAAAAAATCCCATTATTATTGGAATTTTTACGGGCATTGTAGTGAATTTTATTGGTTTACCGTTACCTAACTTTATCGATAAATCAACAAAAATGGTGAGTGAGATGACAGCACCTCTTTCATTAATTGTTTTAGGAATGGGACTGGCTGAATATAAAATTCGAGATAAACTTTTAATTACAACAGCTATCTGCACATTAAAATTGACTGTGTTACCTATTGTTACTTATATTGTAGGTAAGCTCATCGGACTACCAACTTTAGAATTGCAAGTGGTGGTATTACTCAGTTCGGTTTCAATTGCGATAAATTGTTATATGATGGCAAGGCAGTTTGAAGTGTTGCAAGGCCCTATTGCTTCAAGCTTATTAATATCAACGACGCTATCTTCTATTACAACGCCGTTAATTTTATCAATTATGACTCATTTACCTTAAACGTTTATTTGTAGCAAAACAGCAGATTGCTTACACTTCATGATTCAAATAACCCGCTAATAATGCATAAAGCGTTTTACTTAAAATCAACTTATTTGGTTTAACCATATTATAAAAGTGAATAAATCATTTTCTATCTTTTGAATCTAACAAATAAAATACTACAGAGTCTTAATTAATCACCAAACGGTATAGAATCCTGAATATTTTTTACAAAACATATCACCTGAAAAATGACTGTTTGGCTTGCCGTCTTAATAGTTCTTTAATCTATTTTTCAATTTTAATCAGATGGTTAATGACATAATTGATGGTTTTATAGCGTTTATTGCTACCGGTTAAGAAGACAAATAGTTTCAATCAGGCTTTTTTAGCAGGTTACAAATGGTTGGACGACTCACCAAAACGTTTAGCCAAATCAGTGGCGGTTATTTTTCTTTATAATATAAGCCCATATCGCCAATCTTTGATTTGCGTTAGTTCTGTTATTTTATGTCTATTTATGACGGTCGCTTCTTAAATTACTGTCAATAACGCGAGTAATTCCTACAGATTATTGTTTTTAACTTAATGAGCGATTTTTAACTTTGTAGTGTAGCAGTAGTGCCAACATAATGACTACACTACCTAATATAAAGCGTACCCAGTCTAGTGATTGGTGCCAAATCACCACATTCACCAAAATCCCTGTTGGAATAACCATATTATTCATAATAGCCAAAGTACCCGAATCCACTTTAGTTGCACCATAATTCCACAAAAAATAACACACACCAGAAGCAACTACGCCAAGCCAAATAATAATTCCCCATTGCAAACTAATTGTTGGTAATTTTGATGCATCACCAAACAACAGCCAGCCTAAAATAGCAACAACCACAGCCCCTAAATAAACCCACGCAAAAGCTTGATGTTGGGGCATTGGATAAACTTCCATAATCCTTTTATATCCTACTTGACCTAATGCAAAAACGATATTAGCGCCCTGGATCAATAAAAAACCAATAATAAAATTAGCACTAATATGATCATAGCGAATAATAGCCGCGCCAACTACCGCAATAATTGCCATTAAAAGATAGCTAAGTCTTAATGGATGATGCTGCAATAAATCATAAATAACTGTGACATAAATTGGTGTAAAAATAGTAAATAACAGAACTTCAGGCACCGAAATATATTGAAAAGAATTATAATAAAAAAAGTACATAATCCCTAATTGACATGCCCCCACTCCCATTAAAAGCAACATCTGCTTAAAAGAAATATTTTTAAAACGTAAAAATGGAATAAAAGTCATAAAGGCAAGTAGCACTCGCATCACAACAGCAAACCAAGAATCCACTTGTCCACTTAAATAAACCGCAATAAAACTAAATGAGAATGACCAAATAATTGTTACAAAAATAAGGTAAAACATTATTGATTAATATAAAGAATGATAGATAGTCTGATCGTATCAATTCATATAACACTTGTAAACCTTATGATATATGAATTGATTACAACTGTTAAAATAATGATAAATGAAAACATTTACTTATTGATTAATTGTTTTTTCTATATATAAATATTTGTTTTCATCTGTTATTAACGTATCGTGATAGATGTAGTGTAGTTTCTACTTATTTTAAATAAAAAGTTATTATTTTTTATTATAAATTGAAATAAAAGCCTTCGGATTGATGTAGATTTCATCCCATTGAACCATAACGGCATTTACAATTGGTAATTGCTCATCGCCCGTGGATTTATTGTCAAAAACAAGCTTTTTGCCTTTATCAAACATAGAAATCAGTGCTAGTCCATGATCAATATAAAAATGACTAACTTAGTTTTATCCAGTATTAGCATATAGTAACCAGCTGTTCCCCCCATTCCTCCCCCCTATATAAGAATAACCTTATATAAATTATTGGATTAAATTTTGTATGAATATATTTTTATCAATTTCATTTATTATATAAAATCAACCCTATTGTCAGTTAAATTCCTATTGCTACATAACAACCTGTAACTTATAACATGATTAAAGTTTTTTAGTTAATCATCCCTATTAGCAAACTTGATAAATCGTACCACTCAGTTGGTATTCTTGTTCAATTAGGGCTAGCTCTTCTTTGGAACCCGCTTTCGAGGCTTTGTCTAACCCTTCAATTTGCCTTGAGGTGACTTTAATGCGCGGTTCAACATCCATAAAACTTCTGGCATCGTCTCGACTGTAATCTATATATCTTAAACCCGCTTTATTTAATGGCCTGTCCGTTCCATACTCCATAAAATGGCTGATCCAGTTCCAAGCATAAGCAAATTGGTTGGTTTCACCAATATAGATATATTCAATCGTTTCATGACTGTTTGGCTTACAAGCTACGCCAAACAACATATGGAGTTCAATTGTACCACCACTAGCAAAGGCACCTGTTGAACTTTGTAATACCGCATGAAAGTCTGCCCAATTATAAACTTTAATTTGATATTTTTTTAAATCCTTGAATGCACTAAATGGCAACCAAAATGTAGTCATCCATTTTATTGCCACTGCTTCGTAAAGATACACTTTACCTGTTTTTCGATTAAAGCGAATAGGATTGCTAAAGGGAGCAAAATAGGCAAAAAGAAAATTGAATAGAGTCTGATAAATAATGACACTTATTGTTATAATTATACAAAATACTCCAATCCCCATCACCCATAAATATCTTTTTACAAATAAAATGTGAAAAAAAGTAGAAACAAGTATAAAATCAGCAAAAACCATTAAAATCAATATACAACTTACTCCAATAAGTTTTCTATAACGATAAATTTCAAGATAGTTATCATTAGCACAAGCTATATAGTTTGCTTCGCTGATAATGCCCAATCCACTGGTTTTACTGAGGTCTTTACTCCAGCCTGATAGTTGCGGTTGATAGCGTGATGGCATATTTTTGTTCCTTTTTAATCTATTTATGGTTTAAAACCATGATCCCATAACCGTCAAATTCATAAAATTGATGAAGCGGTTGTGACTCTTCTATTTGGTCGCCATTTATGATATCGGGTTTTTTATAGTTAAGTTCAACGGTATAGAGTAATGATGTAATGGCTTTATGATTTACCTCGGCCAGCTTAAAGCGAATAACCAGATTGGTTTTTGTACCTTTTACTGGTTTTAATGTGTAATCACTATTATCGTTTTCAACCTCTTCTGATTGATATTTAAACATTCTACCTTTATCGTAGGTGAATATAATATAGGGACGACCATATAATTGTTTATTCAAACTATCTTCAAGGAGTTTCGGTTCCAGCATTTTACTTATATTATTATGGTTAAGTTGTATTTTTACCTTTAAGTCTGGGTTTCTTTTATCCATAATAGTGACAATAAATGCTAATTTATCGTTTTTCATATCGAAGTCATGAATGGTCATATCAAGGTAAAGCGAGCGATATATAAATTCAGCTAGTAAAATTTCTTGATTTTTATCGGGCTGTGCAAAGCGCAATTGCGGTGAGAGGCCTGATATCAACACCGAAAAATCATTTAGCGCTTGTTTGCATCCAGCGATTGTCATTGGGTAGCGCCCATTATCAATACCAAAGCCACAACGAGCAAACCAACGCTCTAGCTTGCTACGCTCAAATAATGTGGAGATGTAGAGAATAATGATACCAGCAATGGTAACAATAATACCCACAACTGGTACCATCGCTACCGGAAGCATTAAAGTCACCAATTTTAATGTCATTGCTGCACCAACCATTATGGCTAAACCTCCCACAATTTTAGAAACACCCGCAATACCATCTTCCTCATTAAAAATTAAATTAGTGCCTTTTAAAACCTCCATCGCGCCATCAACTATTGCTAATATACCAAGCCCTTTATCGACAAAATTGAGAAATTTGTTTGTGACATTAAAAACTTGCTTCATGCCATAAGCGAGTTTCAATTTTGGTGGTGTTAGTCGGCTTTCACCATAAGGATGACGTGTTAAAAAGTTAGTCATCTTAAGTGCGGTCATACCTGTTGCCATTTTGATAATATGCCCGCCAACTTCGGCCGCCATACCTGCGATAGCGATTAAACTCGAGGTTAAATCATAAAGCAGAAAGGCTTTTTGTATTGGATCGGTCTCGGTTTTGATTTTTTCCAGATTATTTTTAAATGCATTTAGCGTAAAGTGAATCATTACCAGATTTAAAAAGCATTTTGCTAAACCGCTGACAACAATTTTTTGGTTTTCAGTTTGAACATGATATATTTTTTTCGATTCTTCTAATTCTTTTAATAGCGATTGTTGTAAGTCGTCGCCATTTGCCATTACCGAAATTTCAACTTCTTTGGGCACGCGATTGGCAAATTGTCGAAATTTCTTAATTGATAAAACCTCTTCATTGGCTAACTTTTCAAATTCTTCCAATAATTTTGGGGTTACTCGAGGATTTTCGGTCACCATGGCTATTTCAAGTGACACGGTTTTTTGTCTTATTGTTTCGTATTCTTCACGGGTAAAGCTTCGGGATTTACCGTTTACATCCATAATGTAAAATTTAGAATCTGCTTTGTTAAAATATAAGTTATCACCTTGTGCGGTTTTTAAATTAGTTTTGAAATTGACGCCACCTGTTGCCGAAATTTCGCCAATTCGGTTAAATACTTCGGCAATATCGGTCATGCGAATATTTAAGGTTGTTTGTGTCACTTTACCATTTGCTATTTTTTCGGCTAAAAGTTTTAAACGCTCTGATATTAACGTTTGGTTAAGTAGAACTTTGCCATTACGGTATTCGGTTGCTATACCTTTGCTAATATCAGTTGCCAAAGATAAAATATGATTACGGATTAAATAACCAAGAAGAATATCCCCATCTGATGTACTGACTTCTGCACCAAATATTGCATTGACACTATCAACCATCGCTTTGTTAAACTCATCATCTGACGAATCATCTTCTGACGTGGAACCATCTGTTTTTGGGGGTTCGGTTGTTGATGAAGGATCACTACTTGCTGATGTATCACTGTCGGTTTCTAGAAACAATTGCTTATTATCACCCGCTATCACTCGATAGTAATAGCTGTTTTCGTCTGAGCACAGTTCGTCATATAAAGCTTTGACATCGTCAGTTGGTGGAATATGACTGGATAACATAATATGTGCATCATCAAGGTATAACTTATGAAACGCTTTAAGTTGATAATCAAATTCCACTTCCCAAAAACGGTTTTTATTACGTTCACTAATAACGGTTTGTGATAACTTGGAGTTTTTGCCTGCTTTACCAAATAGCCAACGTGCATAATAGGCATAATCTTTGGAATAGTCTAATAAACGGCTTTTGACCATACTTTGGTAGTCTCGCCTATCTTTTCGAAAAGTTTCAATTTTATTAGTATCAAGCTGTTTTTTTAATTTGTTCCAATTTTTTGCAAAATTTTCCTCGGCGGATTTATTTTCAGGAATAAATTCACAGGTACCATAATTAGTTAAAGGGTGATTACTACAGATATCAATTTCGCTACGAGTCAAATGGTTAACTGTGCTTCCTGACTCATCGATTGTATGGCGAATATATCCCGATGAACGCTCTTTATAAAATTTATCTATTGATTTTTCGTAAGCGTCGATGGTGTTAAGTATTGCATTTTTATATTCAAATTCATCAGTATGAATTAAGCTAAACACATAGGGGATCCCTGTGTTTTTGTCTTTTTTATGGATTAAATTTCTATCACCCGTAAAATTATTGTTGACTTCACGTTGATAGTTAAGCTCTTCAACAATACCAAAATTATCCTCAACCACTACCACAGGTATTTTGCAAAGAAGTTGGGATTCCATTGCAGATACATATTGATAGTAACCCCAATCAGAATCTTTACGGCTTTGAAAATGATGTAAACTGTAATACCCCGTTATTGTCAGATCCTCAAATACCAATTCGGGTTGTAACGGTGCCGAATCTGGGGGAAGCTCTGTATAGTTATCTTTTCTACGATTATAATCAACAGCCGTTTTAAATAAATTTTCCGCACTTATTTGATCTTTAGATAACGTTCGAGTTGCTTCGACACTCAGATCAACAAAGGTAAAACGACTTAAATCGGCTTTACCTGTGCGATATTGTTCTCGAACTTTTTTTGACCAAGGCTGCTTACTATAGGCAATCCACGCCTTTTTGTATAAATAATTATTAATGGTAATAAACGAAGCTGGTATATGGTGATTTTTTTTAGTACAAGATTGCGCCATAGAATCACATTTATTGACTACCATATTTTCAACTGGTCTATGTCTAAACACGCCTTCAGGAGTAACTTCATAACCAATAAACTCTTTTTTGCCTTCTATGCTTTCAACTAATACATAGATGTAACCTTGCCTTACATTACGCAGTACATATTCATATTTTTGTAATGCTTGAGATGGTTGTTTTGCTACGCCCTTAGGCACATTTTTAGACCAATCGACATCCCATGCTTTTTTTCTAATTACTGCCTTTCTGAGTAGATAAATGGGATAGCCATCACGCCCGCAAAGCCGACAGTTTTCTTTACTAAGCGAAACGAGTTCTGCTATTTTTTCGTTAACATCCTCAGCGTCTTTAATTATATCGGTTTCGTGATTATGTAAAACTTGTTCTTCTTGTTGTTTTGATTGTTCTTCCATTATTTTACTTGCCCCCATTGCGATTTTCTCAGTACCGATAAGTTTTGTTTTAATGTGCCTGGATTTTCAATTGCATTAAATACAGCCTGTTGCGTTTGTGCTTGATTCATTAAATCAATATTATAAAACAAGCTGTTGATGACAAATGCAAACTGATCTTCTAAATCGGCTAGACCTGTTCTTATGCTATCTAACCATTTATCAGCCACCATAATAAGTTGTCTATCGTCAGGTGTTTTGATCTGTTTATTTTCGATTAAAGTTTTAAAGCAAAGAAAAATTTGTTTAGCATATTGTTGATACGAAACCGTACGGTCACTTATTTGTGAAAAACCTAAGATTTCGTTTGGTTCGGGTTTTTGGATAATTTTAATTTTACGGCTTAAATTAAGATAACAATATTGTGCAATACCTTTTAACTGCCTAGGTAACCATTGTTGATAAATCAGGTTACTTTCATGTAATAATTGCATACGGAAAGGTTCGTAATAAGGAAAAAATCGACTATTTATTGTCAGTGCTTCTTTAGCCAAATTTTCTCCTATGGTGACTAATTCTTCAGCTAATTGTGTTAGCGGTAAATCACTTATAAGCCAAGCGCATATATAGCGCTTATCCATAAATAATTCACTACTAGCCTCTTTAAGAGAAAGTGCCAATAGTTCAGGGTTTATCGATTCGTTTTGATCTGCAATTAATATCAGATGCGGACAATGATCGGTATCATGACTCAAATCTGGCCTTAAAATGGGAACAATCCGCTCCTTTTTGGCATTTTTATCGGCTTGTTTATCGAAAAAGAATTCAAGAATATTGTCAACAGATATTAAATTATAATCCGGTAATGGTCTTAATTTATCAACTAGCAAATAACGATTCTTTTTGGAGTCATTCATTAATTTAACAAAATTATCTAAGTGGTATTTCATACTATTTCTATCCTTACCATTTTGTTTTGCATATTGCTCTATCCTGGCATTTGCTACTTTGATACAGTGGATACTTGTTATTATTTAAATTTAATATGGTTTTTATTCGATACTTTAGTTATTTTCAAACTTGATATATTTAATTATATCAATAGTTTAAACAATAGGATTATGGCAATGTAAAAATGATTGTCACTTTTTTGGCAATAGATACATCAGAATATGTAGATACTTAATTCAATCAATTGGAAAAATTAAACTAGCTAAATGATGCAATGCTAGATAGCAAAATATTACCAACAGACGACCCCATGACACCCAGCTCCTAACTATTTAAACCAACTTAAAATTTATGAATGTTTGTTTTGTAATTAATAACGATAATCAATTTAAGCAGACAAATTACGTTTTTTTACTCATTTTTGCAACTATTTTTTACTTTTTTTATCAAAAATTTCAATTTAAATTATAAGGATAAGTAATTATATCAACTGACTTGTAGGAATTATTCGCGCTGTTTACTGTAATCTAAAGAAATGCTGTCATGAATATACTTAAAAACAAAACTATATCCTTATTAACGACAAAATATTGAGCAACTGTATCATAAAAAAATAACTTTCACCGGTTTTACTGAATGTTTTATGGTCCGTTATTCAACCATTTATAACGTGATAACAAAGCTGTATTGTAGCTGTCTGTTCCATTGTTCAGTAAAGGCAAACGCTATAAAACATTAGAAATGTATTTATTCAAACAATTGACATGAATATCAAGGGGCTTGTGAATACCTATTTATTAAAACGATACCAATCAAAAATTCACTCAATCCCTCCAAAAAACGAACGGGAAAGCAGAAAACGTGATACGCACTTTAATGCGTATGCGGCATAATCAGCAAATATTCGAAGATTCAAAAGACAGGCAACAAAAACTTAAGCGATTTATTAACTATTATAATACAGTTAAACCGCATAAAGCGATTTCGGGAAAAACGCCTTATGCATTTTTAGCGGATTGATTTAATCAAGAAGTGCAAACAGTTCAATGTCTTTATATATATAAATATTAACAAACAATGAGTATTATGAAAATAATAAAGATAATTATTGATTCAATGAAAATTGAAAAATACAAAACAATTTAATAAATAAAATTAAATGTTAGCGATAAAAAATTAACTAACGTAACCTCTTTGGTGAAAATCCAAAACGTTGTTTAAAGTAAAAAGCAAAACGAGAGCCCGATTCATATCCCACTTCTTGGGCAATTTGTAGGATCGTTTTTTGGGTAGTTTGTAACAGCATTAAACCAAAATTCATTCTTATATCTAAGATAATTTTGGATAAATTATATCCTTCTAAAGCAAGATGTCGCCTTAAAGTTGATTCGCTCATAGCAAATTGTTTAGCAATTTCTGCTGCCTGCCACTTTTTGTCTGGCTGCTGGTTAATAATTTCGCGAATTTTTTGGCTGATTTTCGGGTTATTATTCAGGGGAAAATACACACCAAATGCAGATAATCTAATTAATAATTCAATAAATAAATGTTTAACAAGATTAGAATTGCATTGGTTATGTGTCAATAATTCTGTTTTAATTTGTATCAATCGAGTAATAAAAGTTTCAGGTAATATTGTTTCAACTTTAATTTTTTTAAGAATTTGACTACTCTGATAAAGATGAGATAAAGCAAATTGGTCTATTAACTGTGCATGCCAAGAATAACAGATGGCTTGATAATCCTTATCATCAATATAAAAATTATTGATATTCATTAAATTACCTGCTGGAATCAGGACTAATTGACCTGTTTTTACCTTAAAATATTCGCCCTCACATTCAATCTGTTTTTCGCCATTTATGACATAGACAATCATAGGATCATTGCTTTGAATCTGCTTTAGGGTTTGATTGCAACGTTGTGTTATATAAGTCACTCGACCAATTGAAGCAAAATCCATAATCCTAATAGCCTATTAACCAATATCAACGTGAGTAGGAGTAAATCATATCTGCCTTCGCTATTTGATGCGAATTAGCAATAAAACCAATTAGAGCTGGTGTGGTTTGTTCATCAACCTCAATGTGATCAATGTCTAGTGCATAAAGTGTAAATTGATATCGATGAGTCGAATTTAGCGGAGGACATGGACCACCGTAATTTATTACGCCAAAATCATTACGTACTAACCTACTTCCTTTAGGTAATAAATTGGGATTATTTCCTGCTGATTGTTTAATAAACGGCGTTTGTACAGGAATATTAACAATCACCCAATGCCACCAACCAGAACCCGTTGGTGCATCAGGATCATACATAGTTAATACTAAACTTTTTGTCGCTTTGGGTAGATTTTGCCATGAAATTTGCGGAGATATATTTTCGCCTTGGCAACCAAATTGATTGGATATAAACCGAGCAGTAAACCCTTTATCGATAAGATCAGTGCTAGTTAATTGTAATTGTGCCACATAACTGCAACTTGTGCTCAATAATAATGTACTATAAATAATGGCTTTCGCTTTGTACAAAATACGCATGTTAGCCTCTTTTGACTATTAAATAAAAGCCATCATAAGGAATTTTCAATCTATAATCAGCACAAATTAGCTTAAATCTGACACAAATTCGATTAATATTATCATTCTCTTGCGGCTAATACTCGTTCAACAGTATCAACAATGGCTTGAGTTTGTGAGTCAATT
Source organism: Gilliamella sp. ESL0250 (assembly GCF_013345045.1). Classification (NCBI taxonomy): domain Bacteria; kingdom Pseudomonadati; phylum Pseudomonadota; class Gammaproteobacteria; order Orbales; family Orbaceae; genus Gilliamella; species Gilliamella sp. ESL0250. The sequence continues at coordinate 74,410 of NZ_JAAEDV010000011.1, forward strand.
TCAATGTTGACTTTATCTCCGACTTTTTTAGCGTCTAATGTGGTAATTGTAAGTGTTTCAGGAATTAAATGGATATGGAAGCAATTATCGTTAACTTCGCCAACGGTCAAACTAGCGCCGTCGATTCCAATAAAGCCTTTATATAATACATATTTGCTAAATTGTGGTGGCAACTTTAACGCCATATGGCAGTTTGTTGCGGTTTTTTGAATATCAATAATGGTTGCGGTGCAAGAGATATGCCCAGACATCACATGTCCACCAATTTCGTCACCATATTTGGCGCTACGCTCGATATTGACGTAATCATTGATTTTTTTATCACCTAATGTGGTCAATGCAATGGTTTCTTCCATAATATCAAAAGATACGACATCTTTATCAAAGCCTGTCACAGTTAAACAACAGCCATCATTGGCTATTGAAGCACCAATTTCAATTTTATCGGTTAATTGATGCGGTAATTTGACTTTATATGTTCTTAATTTATCTTGATCTTTAATATCAATAATTTGACCCACTCCTTGTACAATTCCTGTAAACACAATATTTCCCCCTTTGCTATATCAATTTTTAATGGCTATTTTAGCCTAATCAAATCATAATTTCCTAATGATTAAATTAATTGTATAGGCAAATCATATTAAGTCCTGACTTTATTTATTATTATTCAATAAACACAAAAATAAAACTTGGATAAAACGATATTCGTTTCTATCTTCTATCGTTATAATCATAACTAAATTTTTTGTTAATTAATGTGATGTTTACCTTAACGTGTTAATTATTGTAAGTAAAAGGCTGCATTTTATCTTAATGCGGTTAGATTTCGCTTTTGCTAATTAAGGATTATCTATGTTGAAACTTATTTTAGCCATTTCAGTTGGCTCTGTGGCAGGTGGTTTATTGCGTTGGTTTTTATCGCTTAAATTGAATATTATTGCTTTTGCAATTCCGCTAGGCACACTACTGTCTAATTTAGTTGCAGGTTATATTATTGGCTTTGCTATTGCTTTCTTTAATCACTCTAATCTTTCAGCCGAATGGCGATTACTTGTGATAACGGGTTTTTGTGGTGGTCTGTCAACTTTTTCAACTTTTTCAGCCGAAATTGTTAACTTTTTACAAGGAGGTCGAATATTTTGGGGATTAACAACAATATTTATACATGTTGTTGGATCAGTCTTAACAACTTTTTTAGGAATCTTGTCATATCAATGGTTGCGTCCGTGATGTTGTGCTATTTATAAATAATACAAAAAATGTTCATAAATAGAGTTTACAACGCCAAAACACTGTATTAATATACACTGTATATAGAAACAGTGTCGAGGTTATTATGTTAATTGAACATTCATCACAACAACTTATGGCTATTCACTTTGAATCGCCTTTCCAACAACTGTTACAACAACAGCGACCTTTATTAAAATCATTGAATAAAGCTAAAAAATGGCAATTATGGCTATCAAATCGGCCAATGTTAAAACGTGCATGGATCAATACTGCTGGACTCGACAAACAAAAAGTTATTCATTTAAGTAATTTAAAAAATGAAAATTTAATATCGACGATAGAAAAGGCTTTACGAAGCAAAACCTGTAGTTATATCGTTGCTTGCATTAACGATCTTAATGAACACGACAAACAACGCTTACAACAAGCGGTATTATCAAGTAATACCTGCTTACTTTTGGTGCACGATGAACAATTTAAACAATCCATTCAATACCACTAAATACAAGAATATTGCTAGCAAGATAAATGTAAATTTTTTCGATTTTAGAATGTGAAATTTGAACGTGAATACTCTATTATTAACGTTGTTAAAATCATCATAAATATTGTCAATAAAAGCTGAACATTATTAAATGTTCAGCTTTTATGATGTTAACTTAAAATAGCCATTTATTGAATAATTTCAGTATAAAATTAATATTAAATAAGTTAATGCAATAAATTTTAATGGCTCGCTTTAATTGAGTTAATAAATCATGATTCAAATTTAGCTTTACATGCTGTTTAACAAGGACCGATAAAACAGCCAATCATCATCAGTGGAACAACAATTGGTAATATAATTAACCCGGCTACGTCGCCAGTTATATCATCATTTGAGTCTAGTTCATGCTTTGTCCTAATTGATACTTTAATTGGTTTTGGCAATAAATATTGATCGGATATCGTATTGGCTTGTTTATAGACTTTTCCTTTAGTTTTAAAGTGCACTTGATAATAACCATCTTTCAAAATTAATTTTGATTTATATTTTGCCAATAAGTTTTTATTGTTTAAGATTTTTGTTTCTGAGATAAAACTACTATATCGAGCAATAATTTCATCACTTAAACTTTCTTGATAAAATCTAATTGATACACTTTCAATATCATCTTTGGTTTCAGACAAAAATCCACGATAGCTTTTGAGTTCTTTAATTGCATCATGGCTAGTAAATTGGTAAGAGTATTCCTTTGATTCGGCAATAACCCCAGCACTTTCATCAACAATTAATTTTATAATCGTATCATGACTAGGCAAGCTTTGTAATTGCTTGTGCGCACAACCATAAAGACAAAAAATGAGAATAAAAACAAACTTTTTCACTATAGTTTCCTACTTCAAATATCTAAATAGAGATGAATCATCATTTTATATTGTCTGCTTTTTTATAAAATCTCTTGATTTTTATAATAGAATAATGACTAAGCAAAATTGTGGCGCTGAGTTATTTTCGATATCCAATCAAATTTTCGACGCATCTTGTTTGGCTTGATTAATGATTGCTTTAGCTATCCATTGCGATAGCGATATTACAGACTGATCATCAAGCTTCCAGATGTCTTTGAGTACCATAAATATTTCAGAGCCATAAATGATTGAAATAGCATAAATTACTTTATCATAAAGTTCTTCAGGCAGTTCAGTTTTAAGAGGTAACAATATTGTTGAAAGGATTTCTTTGCGATTACCCCGCACCAAGTTTTCGGTTTGTGGTGATAATGAGGCTCGTTCTGTTGCCCATTGTTGTAATGAGACCTTTATCGCAGCACGCAATGCCCCTTCATGTTTTAACATTTGTGGAAAAGCAAAAGCTAAAAAATCATGAATACGTTCTTCTGCATTTTGTTTTTTTGATCGCCAACTAAAAATAGGTTCTAATGAACTTTCAACCACAGCTGTAATTAAAGCACTTTGTGTCGGAAAATAGCGGTATGCGGTTGCTCGGGATATACCAGATTTATCAGCAAGTTCGGTTATAGTGAGTTCACAGCCCTGTTCTAATGCTTCTAATGCAGTATTAATTAAACGTTCATAAGTTCGTTTTTTTACGCCAGTATATATTGAGGAAGGTACTAAAGTCTTTTGAATCATTGATATATCTTTAATTTGTAGTAATCGTAAACATGATACCGCATTTTAATAAATTAGTTAAAATTTATCACTCCACAAAAAATGAGACTTAAGTCTCATTTTTGATATGTAATGTATGACAATTCATCATCCTTTTGTTACAAGTATCTACCTAATTAACTTATTTAGGAATAATAAATGGCATCAGCTCGTACAATTTATTTAGTTGCAACATTAGATACAAAAAGGGAAGAAATCGTTTATATCAAAAATCTTCTCGATTTGAAAAACCTTAACTGTAAAATTGTCGATATTTCTACACAACCTCATCAATATAATCATTTAGCCGCTATCGTCGCAGAAACCGTTGCTAGTTACCATCCAAATGGTAAACAAGCTGTTTTTTGCGGCGATAGAGGCAAAGCAATTGTTGCAATGGCTGATGCGTTCAAATTATTTTTGATGGCTCAAAATGATGTAGAAGCCATACTGGGTTTAGGTGGTTCAGGTGGAACAGCATTAATTACTCCTGCTATGCAATCACTCGCTGTTGGAATTCCTAAACTGGTGGTATCAACAATGGCATCTGGCGATATTTCGGGTTATATCGGTGCAAGTGATATTGCAATGATGTATTCTGTTACTGATATTGCTGGAATTAATGTTATATCAAGAAAAGTTTTAACCAATGCGGCTAACTTTATTGCTGGCTCGGTTCTATTTAAAGCCCAAAATACGATTAAAGATAAGCCTGCAATTGGATTGACTATGTTTGGTGTCACAACGACATGTGTTCAATCCTTATCAGCTAAATTACACGATCAATATGATTGCTTGGTTTTTCATGCTACAGGCAGTGGTGGTAAAGCGATGGAAAAACTCGCTGATAGCCATTTATTGCATGGGGTACTTGATATCACAACAACTGAAGTAGGTGATTATTTATTCGATGGCGTTTTAGCTTGTGATGAAGATCGTTTTGGTGCCATTACCAGAAGCCAAATACCTTATATTGGATCGTGTGGCGCACTTGATATGGTAAATTTTGCTAGCCCTGATACTATCCCACAAAAATATAAAGATCGTCTGTTTTATCCACATAATCCACAAGTGACCTTAATGCGAACAACGCCAGAAGAAAACAAAAAAATGGCTAATTGGATCGCAAATAAACTTAATCAATGCCAAGGTTATGTCACTTTTATTATTCCTGAAGGTGGATTTTCGGCTTTAGATATTGAAGATGGTGCTTTTTGGTCACCAAAAGCTAATCAAGTATTTATTGATGAATTTGAAAAAACCTTTATTCAAACTGAAAAAAGAAAGTTAATAAAAACCTCCTATCATATAAACTCACCGCAGTTTTGTGATCTGATCATCAACGAATTTACAAAGATAATGAAATAAATATTTGGAGAATATAATGAGTAGTCAACGAACTCAATTGTTAAAAAAATTCCACGATATGATTGCTAAAGGTCACCCAATTATCGGTGGTGGTGCGGGTACAGGATTATCAGCAAAATGTGAAGAAGCTGGTGGTATTGATCTTATTGTTATTTATAATTCTGGACGTTACCGTATGGCTGGTAGAGGTTCATTAGCTGGGTTACTTGCTTATGGCAATGCTAACGAAATTGTAATGGATATGGCTAAAGAAGTATTGCCGGTAGTTAAAAATACGCCGGTGCTAGCGGGTGTAAATGGCACAGATCCTTTTTGTCAATTTGACCAATTTTTAGATCAATTAAAGGAAACGGGATTTGCTGGCGTACAGAACTTTCCAACTGTTGGGCTTATTGATGGTAACTTCAGAGCAAACTTAGAAGAAACAGGAATGGGATACGCTTTAGAAGTTGAAATGATTCGCAAAGCACATGCAAAAGATCTGCTTACAACACCTTATGTATTTAGCGAACAAAATGCGATCGATATGGCTAAAGCGGGTGCAGATATTTTAGTACCCCATATGGGACTAACAACAGGTGGAAGTATTGGTGCAGAAACGGCATTGAAACTAGCTGACTGTGTGCCGTTAATCAATCAATGGGCAAAAGCGGCTAAAGCTATTCGTCCAGACATTATTATTTTATGTCATGGTGGTCCTATTGCTACTCCAGAAGATGCTGAATATATCTTAAAAAATTGTCCTGATTGTAATGGATTTTATGGCGCAAGCTCGATGGAGCGTTTACCAACAGAAATTGCATTAAAGCAAACGACAGAAAAATTTAAATCGATTCAACGACACTAACAATAATATAAGCAATAACGGTGCGACTTACGCGTCGCACTGCTATTATTTAAATAGTTGCGCGATTAATTAAATGCTAATTTGAGAAAACGTTATAATATCAATATCCACGCATATTTGTTTAGATTTAACAGAAACAAAAATCCTAACCATGACAATCATATGCATAGATAGCGTTAACAAATTAGTAAATAGCAAAACTATCAATCAACTTTCAGTGCTATTTTCAATTTAAAATAATCGTTTAATAAAATTATTCAAATAATAAAAAATAAGATTAGCCTAACAATTCATCCCCAAAAAGATTAAAATTGATAAATATTATTGGCAAACTGGCGAATATTTTTACCGGTTCAGCCTTAAATTAATCGCAGAGTAATAGTGCTAAGCAGGAACAGATGAATACGCCCCAAAAATGGTTAAGATTGTTAATTAATGAGGATTGCTCATTTGAGCAACTATTAGCCAAGCTTGCGCAAGCCTTTAACAGTACATTCACCTACAAAAATGATAGTAGTATCGCTAAAGCTAAGTTAAATGATTTTACTATAGTGGTTTATGACAAAATCGATCGCATTTTTGATATTGTTCTTAGTCCATCTTATATTCTTACCTTTATGATAACGGAAGATGAATATCTTAATAGCCACGATGAGTATATTCAAACCACCTTAACCAATCATGGTATCACTTATCAATGCTCACAAGCCAAAGATCATGCCTATCCCATTGAACTTCCTTTTTGGCAAGCCCCCAACGATGACATTGTCATAAATTCCAAAGGCGATACGTTAACCGCCTATTGTAAAATATGGTATAAACCTGCAAAGTATTCTAAATTTACGGGTATATTCCAGTTTTCTAATGTTTGGGCAATGCGTTTTGAACGAAACAAACAGTGCACTTACTACAGCCATTGTGATAGCGATGATGTTAATTCTTGTTATTGGGTTATCCCTGAATCATCATGGCTTGAGCAATTAGTCAATGAAAGACAATCTCATTTCCCTAATTGGCAACAATATGATCGCGGTGACTATTGGCATTACATTATTCAAAGTGATTCATTCTACGTAGAAGTCATCGCTAAACAGATCAAAATATCAAAAAAGCAATTAAAAGGTATTTTTTAAGATAAAATGGCAATATATAAACGTCAAATCATAACTTGATATTCAATATACTATGAATCATCTAAATTTTTTTATAAACAACTTTATAAAGAAAGATAAAAAACAACGATATCACTTTCTAATTAATGGAAAGTGGCAGAAATTTGCCAATAACATCAAACATCTTGATAAACATTTGAATCACCATTGTGTAAGAATTGATAACAATGCTTTTGAAAAATTTACTCAAATTATAAAGCACTATACCATTAAATCAGGATATTATTATGATGCCTATACCAATGGGATAGAAATATCAACCCATTGTCTAGATAATATTCATGATGATAGCCTACTTATCTGCCCTGATAACAATATTGCATTCTATTTTCATCATGATAATTGGATATGGTTTTGCCAGATAAAACTTTGAGCAACATCATAGATAAAACAGGTAACCCGAAATATGCACTCATTTAATGATATAAATCAGTTTTTAACCGACTGCATTAATCTACAGGATAATTTATTAAATAAACTCTATTTATTAGCTAATCAGCCTAAAGCCGTTGAATTAATTAAAACACACTTAACCCAAAAGTTTGATCCCTTGTTATTACACTTGATCAAACAATTTCCTGAAGCAATCAAAATAAGCTTATTACCTGAAATTATCAACATTATGCGATATTTAGATGGCAATACAAAATTATGCCAAGAGATTATTTTAAGTATCGATACACAGTGGCTAGAAAAACATATTTGGAATTATATTACACCTATTTTAGGGCAACAGGATTATCAAACATTTGGTATATTGATGTATTTATTCAATTCATTTAGCCAGAAGTTATCAAAAAAATTGGCGATTTTAGCTTTACAAAGTGACGATAAAGATGTGCAAGAAATCGGTGAATTCTATTTATCAAATAATAGATGTCTTTTAGATGATGTTTGAAGTAGTTAATGATGCAAGTTGAGCGTGACAACATTTACATACGATAACTTTGATTATTTAGAGCAACTGCATGTTAGTGTTCAAGTATTTAAACGATAAGATATAGGAAAACAAAACCCAATCACCGCCACGATTGGGGGCGCTGTACGTGGGGTTTGAGGCTTTGGCAGAAGCTGCCCATACATAGTTAAACAAGTATAGGTGAAAAAATGAATGGCGTAAATGTTGACTTTAATATAAAAACTTTCTTGATATGCTGATTACAACAGAATCGTTTTTTGAGTTAATTGTACAAAGTAAAAAAAGGGTTAATCATGCAGGGATTTTTTGATAGATTAATGTACGGTGAACTAAAGGATGTAATGATCGCTGGCTATGTTGATTATGCTACTCTACCGATTTTTCACCCGCTTTATGATAGATTATATTTTATTATTGATAAAGTTATTTTTGAGTTATATTTAAATGAAGCAGGTATTATACAATATAATGAATTAACAGAAATTAAAGCATGGTTTACTTTAGATGATGATGACCATTTTTCATTAATGTCAATTTATTCACAATTATTCAAAACCGAGCAGGCCGTAAGTATCACCGATATAACATACTCATCAATACCCTTTTCCTCAATGAGTATAACTTACTTCAATGGTCAAGACTGTGGTAATTTACTTTTTGACCCAAATCATTTTTTTGGTTTTACATTTTTATAAAGGTTATAAATGTTAGATATTATTGATTTTATTGAATCATCATATAAAGATAATCCAGAGTTAAAACACAAACTAGCATTAGTCAAAAAATTAATTATCTACTTGTCTGAACATGATATTGAAAGATCTGTTGGTGAAATTATACCTATCTTGGGCAGTAATACAGGTTATAGTGAATATCGAATCATTAATGACTGTGAATCGGATAACCCTTCCCTGTGGTCTGAGTACCAATATAATGGCGAAAAGGTAAGGCTGAATTCTGGCGATATTGTACTCACAATGAAAAAATAAATTTTTGATAATGGGTTAGCACTATCGATAAGTAAATTAAGCAATAAATTAAGTGATAAAATGAATATAAAAAAATAAACGCACTATTTAAAAATAGACGTTTATTTTATTAGATTAATTTTGCTGGCAAGTTAAGTATTTATGCAGTTGCATTATTGCTATTTATTTCAACTACCAAAACATGACCTTGATCTTTCAAAAAGTATTCATCATCTTGTGGAGCGCGTAATGACATCATTTTATTATCGCCCACATCCATGGTATCGCCTGGACTCATTGTTGCACCACTATCACGTAGATACTCTAGGATATTACCAAACATTTCAAAATAATATTCCCCCTCATCATGGTTATTGGCTAATACAGCAAAATCAGGTAAGCCAAAAACATCCGCACCATAAGTACGCATCCATACCCCTTTAACACCTTCAACTTCATATTTCACAAATCCGCAAAAGAACGAGGGTAAGCAATGGCATAAACTATCAATTCCACCTTTATCTGTAACCAACCCACGAATAGTATTTATTGGTAGCGAAGAATGCCCATTTCCGTTAATCACAGCCAAAGCGTTAAACTCCTCCAAACCAGCAGCTAAACGGGTTAAAGCTAGGTATTGCTCAAGCACATCTTGCTCATACCCAACATAATATAAAATTAAATGGCTATCATTATTGCGAATTTGCGCTTTGATATCCTGATTATAATGTGCAGGTGCTACACAAGTTTCTAAAACCTCAGCAGGATATGGGGCATTGATTCCAAATAGCTTAATCACATGTTTTCCCCAACCAACTAAGATATAACATCCATCATCTAACTGTCCAAATGGCTGTTGACATTGAATGTCTTTCATTGATGAATCTATATTGCGTAATTTATTTAATAAATTATCTTCCTCAAAACAAAATTGCCCTTTAAACACAACACCTAATGCTAATGCTTCCTTAATATCTGGGTTTTCAACTAGTGCCCCGCTAGCTTGTTGTGGCTGTGACTTTTTACCAAATAGACGTGAAAAAATATTCATTTATTCTTCCTTAATATTAAATTTTTCTAAAATCGATGATTATCAAGAGGATGTTAATCGTTATATAAATAAATCTGATTTATTGCTGAAGATTACTCAACAAGGTATTCCATCACCAACACCATTCCACCATTTTGTAAAAAAGATTCTTGTGCTGATGGGCTACGTAATAACATTTTTTTGCCTTCGGTATCTTCTGTAGTATGACCTGCTTGTATCGCTGCCCCACTATCCCGCAAATAAAGCAATAAATTATTGAACATGTTCATATACTTCTCGCTATCTTCATAACTATTGGCTAATATAGCCAAATCGGGCAAACCAAAAGCGTCTGCACCATAAGTACGCATCCATACGCCATCAAAATGGTCAACATTAAATTCCACAAATCCAATAAAAAATAGTGGTAAACAATTACGTAACAAATAGACACCTTGTTGTTCATTTGCCAGTGCGCTAGCAACATGTGTTGCTAAAATTTGATGAGCCTTTGCATTAATAAGCGCGCTCATATCGCAATATTCAAATCCAACAGCAAACTGTGTTAAAGCAACATATTGCTCAACTAAATCCTCTTCAAATCCAACATAGTATAAAATTACATGGCTTTGGTGATTAGAAACTTGTTGCTTAAGCTCTTGCGTGTTTTGACTATTTTCAATACACGGCTGTAAAATTTCGGAAGGACAAGGGGCATTAAAACCAACAATTTTGATAATATGCTGCCCCCATGCCACAAGGGTATCAGCGCCATCAGTTATTTGTTCAATGGATGATGGTAATCGGATGTTTTTCATTGACGAATCGACTTTGCGTAATGTTTTTAATAATTTATGTCGATTAAAAGAGAGATTGTCATTGAATAGCACTACCAAAGATAGAGGATTTTCAATAGAAGAATTTGCAACTAAAATGTCATCCGATTGCCGAATTTTATTATCCCAACGACTAAATAGACGGGAAAATAGACTCATTTTATATTCCTTATTAAATTTATTTTTTTAAATTTATTATCCCAATTTATTACCAAAATAATAAAAGGCTATTTAATGCAGTTTTTGATACATTATATGTATATTACAAAGTATTTCAAACAATACGTAATCCATTTCTCAACAAACTAACCTTCGGTAATCTTTAAGTTCACCGATTAAAAAATCGATTAAACAACGTGTTCTAAGTGGTAACAATTTACGGCTTGGGTAAATAGCATAAATATTCAAATCCTCGACATTATAATCTAGCAAAACACGAACCAACCTCTTCATTTTAATATCTTGACCAATAATAAAATCGGGTTGTAGTGAAATACCGCCATTTTGTAACATAATTTGGCGACAAGTATCGCCATTATTACAATAAATATTCGCTTTTAAATTAACTGAGTCATAAGTATTATCTTTGTAAAAATGCCATTGTTCTTTTTTAGCCCATTGGCTATACATAATAATTTTATGATTTAATAATTCATCAGGATGATTGGGCATGCCATATTTGGCAACATAATCTGGTGAAGCTGCTGCGATAATTTGTGTGGTTGCCAGTTTTCGACTAATGAGTGATGAATTTTCTAATCGACTAATTCGAACAGCAAGGTCATACCCCTCTTCAAGTAAGTCAACCACACGATCAGACAGTGTAATATCCAACTCTATATTGGGGTATTTATCGATAAATTTTTGCCATAAAGGCGCTAAATATAAAATACCAAAACTAACAGGTACATTAATGCGAAGCATACCTTGGGGACTTACTTTATTCATGCTTATTGCATTTTCTGCCTCTATGGTTGCATTAATAATAGCTTTTGCTTGCAAGTAAAACGTTTGTCCTTCGTAAGTAATGACCATTTTCCGGGTAGTTCGTTGCAACAATCGCACTTGCAAACGATCTTCTAACGATTGAATATAACGCGACACAGCCTGCTTAGACATATTCAATTTATTTGCAGCCTCAACAAAGCTATTACAATCAACAACGGTTACAAATACTGTCATTTCTAATAATTTATTTGAGCTATTCATCTAACTCCACCCTATTATTCCATTTTATGAGACAATAAGTCACATATTACCCTATTTATACATAAATAAATAACCATTAATATAAATACATAACTATCGAACAATGTTAATTTATTTACTTATAGGAACAATAATATGAAACCATATCAAACTGATATTGCATCACTTTTATTGCGTATAGCGTTAGGCGCTATGTTTTTGGCGCATGGATTAACTAAACTCCTTGTTTTTACCCCTAATGGCACAGCTCAATATTTTGAATCACTGGGCTTGCCAGGATTTGTCGGTTATTTAACAATTGCTTTTGAAATTGGTGGTGGCGTGTTATTACTGTTAGGGGTGCTAACTCGTATGATCAGCTCACTCGCTGTTATTCAAATGATTGTCATTAGTTTCATTCATTCAGTAAATGGCTGGTCATTTAGTAATGCCGGTGGCGGTTGGGAGTATCCTGCTTTTATGGCACTAAGCGCCTTTAGTTTGGCGTTGTTGGGAAGTGGTCGATTTAGTGTATTATTTAAAGATACGAAGTATGAGTGAGATAAGATGAAAGTTATTTTTTGTTAGTACTATACCGTAGTTTTTCTAATTACTGTAAACAATGCGAATAATTCCTACACATAGTATATAAATTATTTTTTCTAAACCGCCTATACGGCGGTGAACGGCGGTGAACCTGCGCATCGGCTAATTTTTTCTGTTCTATACCTATACGGCGGTGAACGGCGGTGAACTAGAAGCCAATATACTATAAAGCTTGTTTGGCAAAAGGCAAATAAGATTTTTATTTTTAAAAACCCTTTTTTATCAGCAATATTTAATTATTTGTTTTTATTTGCTTTTATTTATTGATAAAAAAAAGGGTTAGATAAAGTTTTCATTTTTTGACAATGAGCAAATATTATTATAAAACTAACAGTTAGATAGAAATTTGATTTTATTTGTTTTTTATTTTCCCATAAACTATTGATACGTTGTATTTCCCTCAAGATAAAAATATCCCTTATTGCCTATAATCAATAATAAAATTACAATAATTTTTCTTTAAACCACTTACAGCAAAAAAACATGATCACTTACCACGATGCTACATTAGAAGATTTACCATTTATTGTCGATGTTTATAATTCAACAATTGCTGGTCGCCAAGTGACTGCTGATACGGTGCCTGTTTCTGTTGAAAGTCGATTAGAATGGTTTTACCAACATAACCCTCAAAATCGTCCGCTTTGGTTAATAAAATATCAAGACCAGCCTTGTGGTTGGATTAGCTTGTCTTCGTTTTATGGTCGCCCTGCTTTTTATAAAACGGTTGAGATTAGCTTATATCTTCATCAAAATTTTCGGGGTAAAAAAATTGGTCAATTTATGGTGGATAAAATTGAACAATTCGCTAAACAAGTAGGAATTGAGGCAATTTTTAGCTATGTGTTTCGGCATAATTTACCTAGTGTTAATTTATTTAAAAAAATGCAATATCAACAATGGGGGCTTCTTCCAAAAATTGCAGAATTGGATAATATTCAGCGTGATTTAATGATATGGGGTAAACGGTTAGATTAACCCACCTATTATCAATAAAATTCAACTATTCAAAAGGTTTTTTAATGAGTACCTTAAATGATATTAAATATTACGCTAGTCAATCTAAAATCACCTCGACTTTAGTGGTAATAAATATCCTTTGCTTTTTTGTCTTCCGGTTACTTGATAGTCGTGGTTTTTCGACACTTTATGAAAATCACTTTCTGATTGATTGGGGTGCCGATGTTGCAGGATTGACCTTTTCTGGCCAATATTGGCGTATGTTCACCAATTTATTTATGCATGTCGGTTTTACCCATTTAGCTATGAATATGCTGGCATTATGGAGCATTGGACCAATTTTAGAAAAGCGCATTCCCGCCATAGCTTTTTTGGGTATTTATCTTTTTTCAGGTCTAGTAGGCAGCTTATCAAGTGATATAGCCACCATTAATCAAAATATAATCAGCTGTGGTGCTTCGGGTGCTATTTTAGGCATTATTACCGCCTTACTAGCTTATTGCTTAGTATTTAAGGCTAATATACAAGAAATGCCAGTCAAAGTGATGCTGATCAGTTTAATTTTGACGGCAGGATTAGGCTTATTACCTTCGATCGACAATATGGCACATATCGGTGGCGCTTGCGCTGGGTTTGTGCTTGGTGGGCTGATTTCGTTATGCATTAAAACGTTCAAATATCCAAGCAAGTTAACCTTACTTATTATTAGTTTACTATTTATTGTTACGGCATTAGGGTTATATATAGTCTATATGCACTATGCTTTACCCAGTGATTATTATATTTACAATTAAAAACAAAAGGCACTGATGATAAACAATCAAACAGCGCCTTTTTATGCAGCTCAATTCTAGAAACTATTTAAGATTCGAGCTGGTTCGACTTTACAAGCACGCCTAGCGGGATAATAGCTAGCAATTAAGCTAAGTAACATGGAAGTTATAAACACTACCAACACATCAAATAGATGAATTTCCGAGGGTAAAAAATCGATAAAATAGATATTACTATTCAAGATTTTATGCCCCATTAATGACTCAACAAATCCCATAATATTCGACAGTTGCCAAGACAATATCACGCCCAAAATTACCCCGATTAAGCTACCAATTAATCCAGAAATCACCCCATACCAAATAAAAATATGTTTAATTAGTTGGTTGGTTGCACCTAGCGTTTTTAATATAGCAATATCGCGCTGTTTATCTTTTACGGCAATCACTAAAGTTGACACAATATTAAAACAAGCAACGCCAATAACCACAATCATGGCCAGATACATGATTTGCCTGATCATTTGAATATCACGATACATAAAGCCAAATGAGTTTTCCCAACTAGTAAATGATAGGTTTTCTTCTAGATTTAACGAAGCTTGTCCAATAATCTGATTAGCTTGGTAAACATTATTTACATTAATCATGATACCTGTGACACTGTCACCTATATTAAGTAACTTTTGCGCATCGGTTAAGGGTAGTAAGGCAACATTATTGCTTAAACTACCGCTTAACTCTAATATACCTACCACCTGCAAACGAACCCTTTTCGGTGGCTTAAGTTGGTTTGGAGTGCTCGAAGCAGGAATTAATAAAGAAACCCATCCCCCTTCACTCACCGACAAGCTTTTGGCAATTCCCGCACCAATAATGATGCGTTGGCTATCAGGTTTGAAATCTTGCCATTTATTATTCAGCACATAATTAGGCAGTGCACTGATTTGCTTTTCTTGTTCAGGATCAATCCCTTGTACTTCAACAGCACCGAGTCTACTACCATTTTCAATAAGCCCAGTAAAACTTACAAAGGGTACTGCCGATACAATATTGTTACTGTTTGTAAGCTCTTGTTGCACATGACGCCAATTATCTAAATTGCCATATTCTGGATATAATTGACCATGTGGTACGACCGATAAAACCCGATTATGTAGCTCCCGCTCAAAGCCATTCATAGCACTTAACCCAATAATTAATGCAGCAATACCAATAGCAATACTGAGTGTTGAAATGATCGAAATTAACGACACCATACCACTTTTGCGACGTCCTTTCCGAAATTTGAGAGCGGTAATTAAAGATAAATTCATATTAATTATCCATTAATTGATTATCTGATAATGTGCTATCAGAAAGTTGCCCGTCTCTCATTACCCATTGTTTATCAAGTTTATTGGCTAATTCAAGATCATGTGTAACAACCAAAAACGCAGTACCGTGTTCACGGTTTAATTTAATCAACAGTTCAAAAATAGAATCTGCCGTTGATTTGTCAAGGTTACCCGTTGGCTCATCAGCCATCACTAAAGCTGGGTTATTAATTAATGCACGCCCTATTGCCACGCGTTGACGTTCCCCTCCCGAAAGTTCAGAAGGTCGATGATGAGCTCGTTTGACTAAGTTAACTGACTCTAGCATTGCCATAGCCCGCTTTTTAGCTTCATTTGACGACATACCACCAATTAACAATGGCATTGTCACATTTTCAAGTGCCGTAAAATCAGGCAATAAATGGTGAAATTGATAAACGAAACCGATTTCTTGATTGCGTAGACGTGCCTTTTCTTGTTCAGATAATTGACTTAGCTGATGAGAATTAAAAATAATTTCGCCTGAGGTTGGTTTATCAAGTCCACCGAGCAAATGCAATAAGGTGCTTTTACCTGAACCGGAACTCCCAATAATGGCGAGTAATGATTTTGGATAAATATCAAATGAGACATTTTTTAATACCTCGGTCACCATTTTGCCTTCTTTATAAGTTTTATAAAGATTTTTAGCTGAAAGCAATTTTTCTGTATTATTCATAACGTAAAGCCTCGGCAGGTTGGATATTGGCGGCGCGATATGCAGGATAAAGAGTTGAAATTAACGATAACATAAGCAATCCGATAATAATAAAAATAATTTGCGTTGGTTCAACCAGTGACGGTAGCAAAATACCAGCTAAAGATAAACCTAACACTTGCATGATTTCATTTAAGTTAACAGCAAGTAGCAATCCTACGGCACTACCTAATAGTGTACCGATTACGCCCGAACTTGCGCCTTGAATAATAAAAATTAACATAATTTTAAATCGCGATAGCCCTTGGGTTTTTAAAATAGCCACTTCACCTTGCTTTTCCATCACCAGTAAGCTTAACGAAGTAATAATATTAAAAGCGGCTACAATTACAATCAGGCTAATAAGTAACCCCATGACGTTTTTTTCCATTTTAATGGCTTGGAATAATTCACCACGTTTTGCTCGCCAATCGTTAAACACTAAGCCTTCAGGTAATTGAGTATTCGTTACTAATGCAATATCAAGCGGTTTATCTAGAAACAGACGCCAACTGCTAATCATATTGGCTGGATAACGTAATAGATTTTTAGCGTCAGATTGATTGACATAAATAAGCGCTTGATTGATATCATGGTTAACAGAAAACAACCCTACAATGTTAAATAAACGCTGTGACGGTATACGACCAACTGGGGTGATTTGACTAGCATCTGTTACCATTAAGCGAATTTTGTCTCCAACGGTTACGCCTAATTGATTAGCTAATGTTTGTCCAATAATGACATTGTACTGCCCCGCTTGTAGATCAAATACCGATCCGCTATAGATATAATCATTGATAGGATCATTATCTTCTGGTGTAATCCCCATCAACGTACTCACAGTGATACTTTGTTCACTTTGCAATACCACATCGCTAGTGACTAAAGGCGTGATACGATTAACGCCCTTAATCTTTTCAAATGATGAACTAGGGTTAGCACTTGGATCAAGTCTACCTTTAATAGAAGTGATTTGCGCCTGAGGAAAGAATCTTAGAATACTGTTTTGCATCTGGTCTTCTAATCCATTCATTACAGATAACACAACAATTAGACCAATAGAACCCAGCATAATGCCAATCATCGACAGCCATGATACAAAGCGACCAAAGCCATCCGTTTTTTGGCCATAGACATAACGCAAACCAATATAAAATACTAATGGACGAAATATTTTTGACATAAACGTATATATTACCTGAAACTTTTTGACAAAGTTTTGCTAGTTAAATGCAAGGTGCTTATCATACAGGATTAAACAGTTATAGAAAACAACCACGTACTTACGTTATAATCTGATGATAATTTTTCAACGATATCAACAAATTCATCATGCCTAAAACAGTTAATATTTCAAACATAATTCCCCAAAAATCAGGTGAAGTAAAGCAAATTGGGCAGCTTGTTGGCTCATCCTTATCACAATTTTGTGCAAAAGCAATAGACTCACATGAAGGTTTAGTTGTGATTGTGACCGATGATATGCAACAAACCTCGCGTATTTACGAAGAACTTAAACAATTTTCACCATTTCCTTCTATTATCTTTCCTGACTGGGAAACATTACCTTATGATAGCTTCTCACCCCATCAAGATATCGTATCAGAACGTCTGTCTTGCCTTTATCATCTTGGACATTTAACCAAAGGGGCATTAATTTTGCCCATTAATACCTTAATGCAAAAAGTTTGCCCACAAAGCTATTTGGGTGGACATGTGTTTATGATGAAAAAAGGCTTACAAATTAGTCGTGAACATTTACGTCTTCAACTTGAAAATGCTGGCTATCGCTCAGTCAGCCAAGTAATGGAGCATGGCGAATATGCCACTCGTGGTGCTTTGTTTGATATCTACCCTATGGGCAGTGATAAACCCTATCGTATCGATTTTTTTGATGATGAGATCGACAGCATTCGCACTTTTGATGTTGAAACACAGCGCACCTTTGATGAAATCACTGAAATACAATTGCTACCAGCGCACGAATTTCCTTTTGATAAAACAGCTATCGAACTGTTTCGTAGTCAATGGCGAGAACAATTTGAAGTCAGATTAGATGCAGAAAGTATCTATCAACAAGTGAGCAAAAATATTTTGCCAACGGGTATTGAATATTGGCAAGCACTGTTCTTTAACGAACCGTTAACACCACTATTTTCTTATTTTTTAGCTAATACCTTAATTATCAATACTGTTAATATTGAGCAATATGCTAATAAGTATTGGCAAGACATTACTCAGCGTTATGAAAGTCGCAAAGTCGATCCTATGCGGCCATTACTTGCACCAAGTGTTATTTGGTCTAAAACTGACGAAATTTTTGCCAATTTTAAAAACTATCCAAGAATGGTTGTATCGCATGTGGCAACAACTGAATCAAGTAAAAACGTTAATTTACCTTATGCAACATTGCCTAACATTGCTATTGAGATCCAACAAAAAGATCCTTATTTGCAATTTCAAAAATTTGTTGATGATTTTTCAGGAAAAATCATCTTTTCGGTTGAATCAGAAGGACGCAAAGAAGCTTTACAAGAAATTCTTGGCAGAATTCGTATTCATCCAACTACCATCAAGCAGCTCGATGAACCCAACAATGCGAATAGCCGATTTTATTTAATCGTTGGCGCTAGCGAGCAAGGTTTTATTAATCAGCAAGATAATTTTGCGTTTATTACCGAAAATGAGTTACTAGGTCGACGTGTTATTCGTCGTAAAAAAGAAAGTAAACAAGCCATCAATACCGATTCATTTATTCGAAGTTTAGCTGAACTCACACCGGGTAAACCCGTTGTTCATTTAGAACATGGCGTTGGCCGCTATGCGGGGCTCACCACATTAGAAACGGGCGGTATTACAGCAGAATATCTCGTTTTGTTATATGCTAATGAAACCAAACTTTATGTGCCAGTTTCGTCATTAAACTTAATAAGTCGTTACTCAGGTGGCGATGAAGAAAACGCCCCACTGAATAAATTAGGCACTGATGCTTGGAGTAAGGCTCGGCAAAAAGCGGCCGAAAAAGTGCGTGATGTCGCAGCGGAGTTACTCGATATCTATGCTGAACGTGAAAGCAAACCTGGATTTCAATTTCAACAAGACCGTGAGCAATATGAACTATTTTGCCAAGGATTCCCTTATCAAGAAACTGATGATCAACAAAATGCTATTGGTGCAGTAATTGGCGACATGTGCTCGCCTTATGCCATGGACCGATTAGTCTGCGGTGATGTGGGTTTTGGTAAAACCGAAGTTGCTATTCGTGCTGCGTTTTTAGCCGTGATTAATCATAAACAAACAGCGGTTTTAGTGCCAACTACCCTGCTTGCTGAACAACACTACGAAAGCTTTTGCGACCGTTTCGCCAATTGGCCTATCCGTATAGAGAGTCTGTCTCGCTTCAAAACAGCCAAACAACAAAAAGCCATTATAGAAGCTCTTGGCGAAGGCAAAATTGATATTGTGATTGGTACGCATAAATTGCTACAAGAAGATATCAAATGGAAAGATTTAGGTTTACTAATTGTTGATGAAGAACACCGCTTTGGCGTTCGTCAAAAAGAACGCATTAAAGCAATGCGAGCAAATATCGATATTTTAACGCTAACAGCAACCCCAATTCCACGAACGCTAAACATGGCAATGAGTGGTATGCGAGATCTTTCGATTATCGCAACACCACCTGCTCGACGACTGGCGGTAAAAACCTTTGTTCGAGAATATGATGATCTTGTGATTAGAGAAGCCATTTTACGTGAAATTTTACGTGGTGGTCAGATTTATTATTTACACAATGACATCTCTGATATCGAAAAAGTCAGCGAAAAACTGGCAGAACTAGTGCCCGAAGCACGCATCACCATTGGACATGGGCAAATGCATGAACGCGATTTAGAACGTGTGATGAATGACTTTCATCATCAACGCTTTAACATACTTGTTTGTACTACCATTGTTGAAACGGGTATCGACATTCCTAACGCTAATACCATTATTATTGATCGTGCCGATAAATTCGGTTTAGCTCAGTTACATCAACTCAGGGGGCGAGTTGGACGTTCTTACCATCAAGCCTATGCTTATTTATTAACGCCACACCCTAAATTGCTCACTAAAGATGCTAAAAAGCGCTTAGATGCGATCGCATCCCTAGAAGATTTAGGTGCAGGTTTTGCCTTAGCTACGCACGATCTTGAAATTCGGGGTGCAGGCGAGCTATTGGGTAGTGATCAAAGTGGGCAAATTGAAACTATTGGCTTTAACCTTTATATTGAATTGCTTGATGATGCAGTCAAATCATTAAAAGAAGGCAAAGAACCGACACTAGAATCATTACTTAATAGCCAACAAACCGAAGTGGAATTAAGATTGCCAACATTAATTCCTGATGACTTTATTCCCGATGTCAATACACGCTTATCGCTATATAAACGCATTGCTAGCATTGATGATCTAGACGAGCTAACCGACATTCAAGTCGAAATGCGTGATCGCTTTGGGAAATTACCCGATGCAGTACTATTTTTATTAGAAACCACTAAAATCCGTTATCATGCAAGCCAATTAGGCATTACCAAAATAGAATTTGGCGAAAAAGGCGGTTATATTGAATTTGGGAGTGACAATAAGGTATCGGTCGATTATTTAATTGAAATAATTCAAAAAGAACCAAAAAATTATCGCCTAGAAAGTTCAAATAGATTGAAATTACAAAAATCAGAATTACAACGCATCGATCGCATTGAATATATTAAAAATTTATTGATTGATTTTGCAGAACATCAAGAATAATAATTTAAAATATCATGAATAATTAAGAGAACTATAATGAAAAAAAACACACTTGCTATAGGAATAATTGCTGTATTGGGTATGGCTTATGTAGGTACATCATGGTACACCGGTAGCATGATTGAAAATCATATCGACAACCAATTAGCCCAAGTCACAAACAAAGTTAATCAGATTCAAGACGTTTTCACATTTTCCGTTACGAAAAGTCGTTATGAAAAGGGTATCTTTTCAACTAAAGTACATCTAACTGTGACAGCGTCACCAAATGAATCTATTATCCAAGATGCTACTTCAAAAATCTTATTTGATGACGATGTCACTATCCATCATGGCCCTTTCCCTATTGCTGCACTTGCCAAAGGGACTTTTGCCCCACAAATGGCTTGGTTAGAATATGAAATGAGCCAACAAGCTAATCCAACGCTTTGGAAACTAGCAGGCAATCGGCCGTTTATTAGTGGGCATACAGGTATGAGTTATGGCGAATATATCACCGTTAAACTTGCAAGCAAAGCGATAAAAGCCTCACAGAACGAAATCCCGGCCATTCATGATGGTATCTTAGATATCAGTAACGGCAGTTATACCTTTAGTAGCTATACCAATGGTTCTGACATCAAGACTGAAATCAAACTGGATAAATTAGTTTTTCTTTCTGACGATACCCATTTTAACTTTGATGACTTTAATCTGTCATTAAAGCCACTCAGTACCACTGAAGACATTGATTATGAATTTAATATTGGCAATATTAAATACAGTTTTGATAGTTTTATCTCAAAAGGAAATTTTGATGTCAACAATTTCAAATCCAAAGGTCGCGTTAACTACAAAAATCAAAATATTGATGAGCAAAGCAGTATTGATAAAATTACATTAAATATGAAATCATCCACCCCAAAAATTGAGTCGGTGATTATTAATAAAATCGTGATGAGTCAAAAAAATGTCTTAAATGACACCAACAATACGATTGAGGGTTCGCTTGTAAGTAGTATTGGTTCGATTATTTATGGTCAACAAAATCTGGGCAATGGATCGCTTGATATTAACTTCAAGGGGGTTGATAAACAATTTTTCAATTATCAATTTAAAACACATGCTCCTGACATAAGTGAGAACGACAAACATAATATCGAATTTTCGTTAAATAAATTCAATTGGCACAATGCTGGTGGCGATATCAATGTTAACTTTTTGTTTAATATATCAGATATTAATAACGCAAGTATTAATGAAAAAGATTACGACAAAATCAACACATTTAAATTCAAGCTCGAAGCACCATATGACGTGTTAGCTCGTTTATCAGCACAAATCGAAAACCCTAACGCTAGCCATGTTACAGCAGAACAAATTGCAAAAGAAAACTTTGTAATAAAAACCAAATCAAAAAAGCTTTTTAGTCAATCATCATTTTTTACCTTTAATAAAGATCAAACAGAAGGTTTCTATTCTGATGTGCAGTACACAAAAGGCAGTCAAAACGTAAATGTAAATGGGCAATTACTAGATAAAAAAGATTTTTTTAAAAATTTATAATTTGTTTTTGTAACACTCATATGGTTATAAATTGTTTCAGTTATTTTGGTTAACTTGGCGATTATTTTAAACTCAAGCTTAATGGTTAATAATGTATTCATCATAATACAGTAAGGTATCAATTTAAACTTGTGTTAAATGCGTTTTACAAAAAGTCAAAAAACTATCGCCTAGAAAGCTCAAATCGATTAGAATTATAAAAATCAGAATCACCGCAAATCGATCGTATTGAATATATTAAAAATTTGTTGGCTGATTTTGCAACTCATCAAAAATGATAATTTAAAATATAATGAATAACTAAGAGAACTATAATGAAAAAAACCACACTTGCTATAGGAATAATTGCTGTATTAGGGATTGCTTACGTAGGCACTGCATGGTACACCGGAAACATGATCGAAAATCATATCGACAACCAGTTGGCACAAATCACAAACAAATTTAACCAGAGTCAAGACGATTTTGTAGTGTCCGTGATAAAAAGTAATTATGAAAAGCATATCTTTTCAACTAAATTACATTTAACCGTTACAGCATCACTGCAAAATGCTACAGGAGAAGATGCTCAACCGGAAACCCTATTTGATGATGATGTCACTATCCATCATGGTCCCTTCCCTGTTGCAGCCCTAGCCAAAGGAACCTTTGCCCCACAGATGGCTTGGTTAGAATACGAAATGGCCGAGCAAGCCAATCCAACACTTTGGAAACTAGCGGGTAACCAGCCGTTTATTACTGGGCATGCGGGTATAAGTTATGGTGAATATATCACCGTTAAATTAGCAAGCAAAGCGATTAAAGCCACTCAAAACGAAATCCCAGTCATTGATGGTGCATTTGAAATTGGAAAAGGTAATTACACCATTAGTAGCTATACCTCGGGCTCTGATATTTCAACTAAAGTGGAAATCGATAAAATCTCATTAACCTATCCTATATCATTAAGAGCAAATCCTGTTTCGATTGTTATTAATAAATTTGTTATGGACCAAAAAAATGTCTTAAATAACGCCACCAACACCGTTGATGGTTCGTTTTTTAGCCGCGTTGATTCAATTATTTTTGGTCAACAAAATTTGGGTAATGGTTCATTAGATTTTGACTTTAAAGGTCTTGATAAACAACTATTTAGCAATCAATTGGGAATGGATTATCCTGACTCAGGTGATACTAACAAAAAACACAATATCCAATTTTCGTTGAATAAATTCAATTGGCATAATGCTGCTGGCGATCTTAATGCTAACCTAAAGTTTGATATTTCTGATGTTGATAGCTCAGCCATTGATAAAGCTGATTACGAAAAAATCAACTCCCTTAAATTAAAGCTGGAAGCACCATTTGATGTGTTAGCTCATTTGTCAGCGCAAATTGAAAACGCTAACGCTAGCGAGGTAACGCCAGAACAAGTTGCTAAAGCAAAACAAAATCTACAATTTATGTCGGCATTTTTAGTCGGTAACGCTAAATTCTTAACTTTAAGCAATGACAAAACTCAAGGTATCTATTCTGATGTTAGCCTAACCAAAGATAGTAACGAAGTTAGCGTAAATGGCAAAACAATGACAAAAGAAGAATTCTTTGATCACTTATAGCTAGCCAATTGCTTTATCAAACTAACCTATTCCGCCTATTATTCAGGCGGAATTTTATTTTATAACTAAAACAAAAAGTATACTTATGAATATAAATTCATCATCTATAACCGAAAATCAATTCAAACGCACCATGAAAACTCGGCATCTTATTATGCTATCACTTGGTGGCGTTATTGGTACGGGTCTCTTTTTTAACACTGGCTACATTATTGCTACCGCAGGTGCAATTGGCACAATTATCGCATATCTAATTGGTGCATTAGTGGTCTACCTAGTCATGTTATGCCTTGGAGAACTCGCTGTCGCCATACCAGAAACAGGTGCCTTTCATACTTATGCCTCGCGGTTCATTAGCCCTGCAACGGGTTATACTGTTGCTTGGTTATATTGGTTAACTTGGACTGTCGCACTCGGCTCAAGCATTACCGCAGCAGGATTTTGTATGAAGCATTGGTTTCCAAATACACCTATTTGGGTCTGGTGTTCTACTTTCTGCACCGTGATTTTGGCATTAAACATCGTTACCGCACAATTTTTCGCTGAGAGTGAATTTTGGTTTTCGATTATCAAAGTGATCACCATTATTATCTTTATTATTGCTGGTGCAGCAGCTATTTTTGGCTTTGTCCCTATGAAAAATGACATCCCTGCGCCCTTTTTACACAATATTACCGATAATGGTTGGTTCCCGAATGGCATTACCCCGATTATTATGACGATGGTATCGGTTAATTTTGCCTTTTCAGGCACGGAACTTATTGGTATTGCCGCTGGTGAAACAAAAGAGCCAGAAAAGACCATTCCGTTAGCAATAAAAACCACAATTCTAAGACTTATCATCTTCTTTATTGGCACCGTTTTTGTCTTAGCAGCCTTATTGCCAATGGATCAAGCTGGCGTTATCGAAAGTCCCTTTGTTACCGTTTTTGAAAATATCGGCTTACCTTATGCTGCCGATTGTCTTAATTTTGTAATTTTAACCGCCATTTTGTCAGCTGCAAATTCGGGACTTTATGCTTCTGGACGCATGTTGTGGTCGCTTTCCAACCAAGGTACATTACCAAAATGCTTCAGTAAACTTAATCAGACAGGCGTTCCAGCCTTTGCTATTTCCATCAGTATGTTAGGTGGCTTATTGGCATTACTCACAAGCATTATTGCGCCTAACACGGTTTTTGTTGCCTTGACAGCTATTTCAGGATTTGCCGTGGTGGCCGTTTGGCTAAGTATTTGCGCTTCACACTTCTTTTTTAGAAAAAGTTTAACTCGTGAGGAGCAAAACAATCTAAAATATAAAGCCCCATTTTACCCACTTGTACCTATTTTAGGCTTTATTTTATGTTTAATTGCTTGTATTGGACTCGCATTCGATCCAGAACAACGTATTGCACTTTATTGTGGTATTCCTTTTGTGGTTGTCTGCTTTATTGCCCACCACTTTACCCAAGCCCATCAAAAGCGAGTGGCAAAAAATGAAAAATAATAATCCAATTAGTACACTGTTAAAGCAAAAAAAATACATCATTATTGATGGCGCACTAGCCAGCGAGTTACAACGTCGTGGCTGTGATCTTAACGACAGTTTATGGTCAGCAAAAGTGTTAATCGAAAGACCAGAACTGATCCGCCAAGTCCATTATGACTATTTTAAAGCTGGTGCTGATTGTGCGATTACCGCTAGTTATCAAGCCACACCATTAGGGTTTGAACAAAAAGGAATTACATTTGATGAATCAATCAAATTAATTAAAACTAGTGTTGAACTTGCAAAGCAAGCTAAGCAGCAGTATTTAAATGAAACAAACCCAAATAAAATATTACTAATTGCTGGTTCAGTCGGTCCTTATGGAGCATATCTTGCTAATGGTTCAGAATATACGGGTAACTATCAACTTACCGAAGCTGAATTTATTGCTTTTCATCGTGATCGCATTGAAGCTTTAATTGACGCTAAGGTAGATATCCTTGCTTGCGAAACCCTGCCTTCATTTTCCGAAATCAAAGCATTAGTTAAATTGATACAGCAGTTTCCAATAATCAACGCTTGGTTTTCGTTAACGTTAAAAGATGCCCAGCATCTTAGCGATGGCACGGCATTATCACAAGTTATCGATTATTTAAATAATATCGAACAAATTGTGAGCATTGGTTTTAACTGCATTGCATTAGAAAGCGTAACACCAGCGTTACAGGTACTAAATAAACTTACCACCAA
This sequence comes from Gilliamella sp. ESL0250, assembly GCF_013345045.1. Classification (NCBI taxonomy): domain Bacteria; kingdom Pseudomonadati; phylum Pseudomonadota; class Gammaproteobacteria; order Orbales; family Orbaceae; genus Gilliamella; species Gilliamella sp. ESL0250. Next base: position 100,674 of record NZ_JAAEDV010000011.1, read on the forward strand.
ACCGCTAATTGTTTATCCAAATTCAGGTGAACAATATGATCCAACCACCAAACAGTGGCACAAAAATTATCAACATAATTGCACTTACAGCAATCAACTGCCAACTTGGGTTAAATTGGGCGCTAAATTAATTGGTGGCTGCTGCCAAACAACACCTAATGATATTGAAGATATTGTGGGGTTATTAAAAGATTATTAATTTTAGAGTGGTTGGTTTTGATCGTTATGGAATATTATGAGCTGGTCATCATATCCCCAACAGCCTCAAATCTAACCACAGCAAAACAGCCAACGCTGTCAAAAAAAACTTTGATTTGCTTTATCTTATATAAATAACAATAAAGCGTTAAATGCTATATATTGACAAATATCGCAATTTCTAAATCACCTACACAGCGGTGAACTTGGAAACTTAATAAGCTTTATTTTAAAAATATTAAAAAATTACAATTTTCCGCTGATAATGTATAGCGCAAGAGTTCAGGTTCCGAAATTTTTGTTAATAACCATTTTGGTGTACAAACCATTACATCAAAATAATCAGCCTCATTACTATCGGCTAAACCTATAGATAGATTTAATGTGATACAAAAATTATCATTTTCTTCGGGAATATATATAGTTGGATCATCATCAATGTAACCAAATGATTTTAATATTATTTTTATTTTTAATTATTAATATTCAAATGCACATTACCTATCTTTATTCTTCGACCGTCAAACTCATTCTCCGCCAGCACCGTGACCTTTTCACCCGATAATAATGCCCCGTCCGTCGTTAATTGTGGGCGGTTATTTTGTAAAAATAATTCAGGATTCTATACCGTTTCATTTTATTAAAATTCAATAACAGCTTATCACTTGACGATTTGCATTAAGAGGGATAGGGTAAATAAAGTACAGTATAGCCTTATAATCTTGTGAGATCCTAAATTGACTAACTAATCATTGAATGTCATCTGTATTATTTTCTGGAAAGTACGCAAGATGAATCGGTTAAAGTGAGATTTCAAGATCAGGCATGTTAAATATAGAATTTGGTGATAGAATTAACTGTCACCTTTAACGGGAAAATACACAAAATTTAGGATGAAGTCTAAAAATCAGACCACTCTGAATATTCAATATCTTCAGGTGTTAATTCGGTAACTCCATCTTGTTTTAAGATCTCATTAAAGTAATTAATTGTATCCTTTAAAGCTTCTTCAACAGTATCTCCCCAACCAATAGCTCCTTCGGGACTACCATCAAATTTTCGTTTTACTCGCAAGTCTGTTGTTCCTGAAAATCTTCCTGATTGATTTTCATAAATTTTAATTTTCATTTTTGCATACGGTAAAATAGGCATCCAAATAACAAATTCTGCAACATTTTTTTCAATTTTTACCACATTATCAATAACTAAATCATGCCACATATTTAAGTTCCTTTATTGTTTACCAAATGAGATAATTTTATCTCCTAATTTATCTAAATATTTTCCATTTTTATAATATCTAATAACACCTGGAGTCGGGTCATTAATTTTTACTTTCCTAGCACCTTTTAGGTTTTTTTCAAATTCTGTTGCTTTACGAAGATATTGTTCAATATTATCCGCACCAACTTCTTTACCATGTTTATCAAAATGGTATTTTAATGAGCCTTCTGGAGAATCAAAAGTACCTTTATCCCAAGAATTTTCAACATTTTTACGATTTTGTTGGTTACTACTTGATGACTCAGACTTATTACTGGTTTTAGAGTTATCTTTATCATCGTCATCATCAGGCGGTAATCCAGAAGCCCCGCCTGCTGAACTACTTCCAACTCCTGTTAACGTATTATTATCTTTATTACCATCTTTCTCTTTTAGGTAATCATTATAATAACGTTCATAAGTTTTTAGTACTGCATCTTCAAGGAATTGATCTCCCATTGGATCAACTAATGCAAGTTCAATTAGTCGCCTTTGTTCCAAATTTAGACTTTCTAAAAATGCTTTTGATTCCGCTGCTGTAAGACCTTCAGCCATTAATACATCTACCGCATTAATACTAACTGGTGCACCAATTTCACTCGGGCGTACTAGATACCACGCAGCTCTAGCTAAATTGTTATTCTCAACCGCATTTTTCCCCGCAGCAACGCCAGTATTCACATCTTGAATATCACCACCGGCAGCAGCTATCGCAAGGCCGGTCGCTAGTTGTGATAGGGCGCTGACTTTTTGTCTCTCTTCTTGGCTTAGGTCTTTGATGTCTTTATCGGGGTAAAGGATTCCCGCAATAACTTCAGCACCGCGTTCACTTGCTACAGCGCCTAAGCCACCCACAAGTCCTGAGTTACCTTGCAGCTCAGCAACCACCTCGCCGAGTATGGCATGGCTGACCGTGTTGGCGACGGTGTTCCCTTCGGTCTGTTGTTTGATGATAGTTGCTATCTTCGGCGCTAATGCCCCTGCGGCTGCCCCTTTTATGTCGCCACTGATTAAGCCGTTGATAAGGCTTACCGCCATATCAATGCCTTGACGGGTTTCACTGCCCATCGCCGACATCCCTTGGCTCATGGCTTTTTCGTAGATTTTTTGTAAGTAAATAGTGTTTTTTTATGTTTTGAAGAAAAGGAGATATGACACAATGAGCAATACAGCAAGTAAGCTTTATTTACTACAATAGTACATAAAAATAATAATGGCTAAAGTGCATACTAAGCAAAAATTGGCAATTAAAAAAATTAATTATAGAATTTAGTGACAGAATTAACTGTCACTTTTTAATAACGAATACACTAATATAGACTAGGATTGTCAGGTTGAGTTTGAGCTACTACACCTAATTTTACATATCTAACTTATCTGCTATATATCTTAAAAGACTAGACAACTTTCTCAAATTACCACTAGTAAGTATATCTTGACTTATAGAATAAAGTAAAAATTGATAATCTTCGCTTAATTGCCCCATATCAAGTTCTTTAGGTTCATTATAAAGATCATATAGCAAATCAGACGGTATATTCCAATAAAAATCATAATCGATAGGTATGTTGTGAATACCGTTACCTTTTAATTCTTTTATAATTAAATTAAAAAAATTTTCTATTCTATCAAGTTCAATATTCATAACTAATTTATCCTTTATTTTTTATTTTATTAATATTATTTTTAAAAGTATTAATTGCATGTTCTAAATGTTTAATTCTAGCATTTATAATTTTTTGTCTAACTTCTTCATTTGGTGCATTTTTTAAATGCCCTTTATTATCAAAAGAATATGGATCTCTTTTATATTCTGCTAATTTTTTTTCATGTAATCTTATTTGTTCTTCAAGTGACCTAACTGCCCTTTGTTCACTTACACTTAAGGATTTTCCTACATTATCATTCATCTTTCCAGCTTTAGATAATGTTTTTAACCGCGCCACCTGTTGAATAATTTCCGCAGAAGCACCACCTATGACATAGCTGGAACCAACTTCTCCTGAAAGTTTACCCTCAAAATGCCCCATCATTTCACCAGCTAGTGCTGGATCATTCTTTAATGCATAATCATAGAGATCTAGCCACTCAGTAAAAGAAATTTTAATTGCTTCATAAACTTTATCTGGATTGGTTATAGCATCATAAATGCTAGTAACAGTATCTATTGGATGTAAAACCGTATTGACTGTTCCATCTACCGTATCTATTATACCATCTACTGCACCGCTAGCTTCAGCTCGTTTTTTTCCTAGAACATATTCCCAAGCTTTATCTTCATCTCCTCCAAATAATCTTTTAGCTTGCTCAATCTCATCCAAATCTTTTTCTGTTTCAGTTCTGTAATGATCTAATATATTTAGTCCATTATTCTCAACCGCATTTTTCCCCGCAGCAACGCCAGTATTGATATCTTGGATATCACCATCTGCCGCCGCAATGGCAAGGCCGGTCGCTAGTTGTGATAGGGCGCTGACTTTTTGTCTTTCTTCTTGGCTTAGGTCTTTGATGTCTTTATCGGGGTAAAGGATTCCCGCAATAACTTCAGCACCGCGTTCGCTTGCTGCAGCGCCTAAGCCACCTACAAGTGCAGAGTTACCTTGCAGCTCAGCAACCACCGCACCGAGTATGGCATGGCTAACCGTGTTGGCGACGGTGTTCCCTTCGGTCTGTTGTTTTATGATAGTTGCTATCTTCGGCGCTAATGCCCCTGCGGCTGCCCCTTTTATGTCGCCACTGATTAAGCCGTTGATAAGGCTTACCGCCATATCAATGCCTTGACGGGTTTCACTGCCCATCGCCGACATCCCTTGGTTCATGGCTTCTTTGTAAGCGTCTTCGTAGATTTTTTGTTGTTCTTCTTCTGTTAATCCCTTGTTTTTATTTTTTTCTTTTTCCTTTTCAACCGCTTTTTTCGCTTCTGATTCTGCTCGCATACGGTCTATATGGTTGAGCATCGTTAACGTTTCACCACCTATCTCACTCACTAACTGTGTTTGCTCGATGATGTCTTGCTCTTTCTCTTTGTTAAAGATATGGTTGAGCTCGTTATTGGCATGCTCCGTATCCCGACTTAACTCGTTGATATCTTGTTTTTGTTCATCCTTATTGCGGATAATTATCGTCCCTTCCGATACCGCTGAATGCGTGGTCGAACGTTCACTTTCGCTTTTGTTGCGACTGGTTGGCATCGATGGCATGCCATTGGTGTTGATGCTCACACTGCTCTACTGACTTTGTAGTCCGCTTTGTTTTTGATATCACTAAAGCTGATTGTGCCCGTGTCTAGGCGGTTTTGGCTCTTGTCTTCCGCTTCTGAGGCTATCACGGCACAGCTAGCACAAAAAAACACCAAGAAAAATTTAAATAAATCAATACGTTTTCTGACTAATTTTTTGTAAGTAAAGTAGTGGGTTAGTGCTTTTTTTTGTTTTGAATAGAGGGATGACACCATGAACAATACAGCAAGTAGGTTTTATTTATTACAAAAGCACATAAAAATAATAATGCTTAAAAAGTGGTACTAAGCCAAAATTAGTAATTAAAAAATTAATTATAAAATTTAGTGACAGTATCAACTGTCACCTTTAACTGAAAATACACAAAATTTAAGATGGTTATAAATCTGTAACATAAGTGTAACATGATTAATTATATGATCACTAATTATCATTTTTAAAATTATTACATCAAATTAATGAGGAATAAATTTTATAGTTATCAAGTTCATAGCATACAATATTTATTTTTTTTAAATTATGATATTTAAATAAACTAAATTTAATTAGTTGTAATGCTATTTCAGCAGCTTTATCTTTTGGAAATTTGTAAATACCTGTACTTATATTAGGGAATGAAATAGTGGTTATATTATTTTCATAAGCAAGTTTAAAGCAATTCAAATAACAGTTTTTTAATAATTGAACCTCATTATTATCTCCACCATTCCAACGAGGTCCTACCGTATGAATCACAAATTGTGCCGGTAAATTTCCAGCAGTCGTAATAACAGCATTGCCAACTTTACAACCACCTTGTTTAGAGCGTATCTTTTGACATCCTTCTAAAATTTGTTTACCACCTATACGATGGATAGCTCCATCAACACCACTTCCACCTAGTAGAGAACTATTTGCTGCGTTTACAATAGCGTCAACAGTGATTTTAGTAATATCACCATGTATAATTTCAATTTTATTTTTCATTTTAAAAGTGTTTCTATAAATTTTAGAATAGCATTATTTTGTTCTATTATTTCAGAAGGATCCAACAAGATATTCATTATTTGATCATCTAAAACTAAATCATAAATATCAATATCTAGCCAACCTTTAGACCAAAAATCAATACCAGCAATTTTATTATTTCCTTCTATGACAACTCGTTCCAGAGAACCAAAATCCCCATTGGGATATGAACTATAAGTTAATTTATAATTTTTTAATCTAGGCGCCAATTCTTTTTTAAAATAATTTATATTCATATTTTATATCTTCTATTTTTTGTCAACTACTTTAATATTACTTACATTTGGTGTCAAAGTTCCACCTTGTTTATTTAAAAGGTGTTTTTGTGAAGGTTTTGCATCAGGACCTAACATTTTATACCATCCTTCTTTACCTCCTTTAATTAAGCTTCTAGTTGGGACATCGAATTCTACATAAACTGAACCTTTTGCAGCTGCACCTTTAAAATCATTAACTCCATTAATAGAGATAAATGTTTGTCCCCCTCCACCTTGAACAATTTTTCCTGTACTTTGCATTTGTGCGAGCTCTTGAGGGGACATCCATCGTCCAACCCTTGTAAAACTTATTTCATTAATTATTTGTGTTTCACCTAGTTTTAGTGAAGAACCAATATTATTGACACTATTCACCCCCTTTCCAGCTTTAGGTGGAACAATATCATCAATCTTATTAACAACCTTTCCGGCGTTTCCTGCTAATTTCGATGGCATTAATATACTGGTTAAAATTGAAGCCATTTCTTCTAGTGAACGTTGATCTCCTTTTTGTGCTTTAGCAAAAACATCACGAACATGATCCCACGCATCACCATTGATTAATGAAATCATTGCATCTGATGCTGTTTTATTAGCTTTCTTTAAATCATCTAATGCCGTATCGCAATAAGATACCCCAACTGTACAACTTCCTAATGCAAGTATAGCATCTAATCCAGTATCTGCTACAGCAGCACCAAGATCAACAGTATCACCATATGATATCAATATCCCATTAAGAATTTGTGATACTGTATTTTCACCAATTTTTTCTCTAATTTCAGTTTTCCAGGATTCAATACCGTTTTTATGTCCTTCACGAAACCAATCACCAAGCAACGAATTATTCTCAACCGCATTTTTACTCGCAGCTACCCCAGTATTGATATCTTGGATATCACCACCTGCAGCGGCTATCGCAAGGCCGGTCGCTAGTTGTGATAGGGCGCTGACTTTTTGTCTTTCTTCTTGGCTTAGGTCTTTGATGTCTTTATCGGGGTAAAGGATACCCGCAATAACTTCAGCACCACGTTCACTTACGGCAGCGCCTAAGCCACCCACAAGCGCGGAATTGCCTTGCAGTTCGGCTACCACCGCACCGAGTATGGCATGGCTGACGGTGTTGGTGAGGGTGTTTCCTTCGGTCTGTTGTTTGATGATAGTTGCTATCTTCGGCGCTAATGCCCCTGCGGCTGCCCCTGTCATATCACCACTGATTAAGCCGTTGATAAGGCTAACGGCCATATCGATACCTTGACGGGTTTCACTGCCCATCGCCGACATCCCTTGGTTCATGGCTTTTTCGTAGGCTTTTTCGTAGATTTTTTGTTGTTCTTCTTCTGTTAGTCCCTTGTTTTTGCTTTCTTCTTTTGCCTTTTCAACCGCTTTTTTCGCTTCTGATTCTGCTCGCATACGGTCTATATGGTTGAGCATCGTTAATGTTTCACCACCTATCTCACTCACTAACTGTGTTTGCTCGATGATGTCTTGCTCTTTCTCTTTGTTAAAGATATGGTTGAGCTCGTTATTGGCATGCTCCGTATCCCGACTTAACTCGTTGATATCTTGTTTTTGTTCATCTTTGTTGCGGATAATTATCGTCCCTTCCGATACCGCTGAATGCGTGGTCGAACGTTCACTTTCGCTTTTGTTGCGACTGGTTGGCATCGATGGCATACCGCTCGAGCTAACGCTTGCACTGCTGCTACTCACTTTGTAGTCCGCTTTGTTTTCAATATCACTAAAGCTGATTGTGCCCGTGTCTAGACGGTTTTGGCTCTTGTCTTTCGCTTCTGAGGCTATTACCGCCCCTTTTAGGTCGGTGTTGTTGCCAACCTTGATGTCAAAGCCACCCTTGCCCGCAAAAATACCCGATTGGTCAGTGACACTTTGCCAGTTGCTGTCCATCTTGGTCTTGCTTGCAGAAGCATTGAAACTACCGCCACCCCCTAATGAAACACTGCCCCCTACCGAGGTCGAGCTGCTTTTTGAGTGGAACTCGTCGCTGTCTTGTTTCGATTCAATATTGAGGTCATGACCAATATCAGCAACCACCCTATCACCTTTGACTTGTCCAGCGATAATGTTGGCGTCATTACCGGTGATAATAGTAAGCTTGTTACCCGCTTCAACCACGCTTTCGGTCCAGTCTGTGCCATTGCCTTTTTCGCGTGATTTGCTTTGGCTGGCACTGGCCGAGATGTTAAAGCCATTTTTTTGTCCACCAAAGTTATAACCCACACCCACCGAACCACTGCTATTCTTCTCTTTAGTGTCTGTTTTGGTCGTGTTTTCTTGTCCGATGATGTTTACATCATGGTTCGCCTTGAGCATCGCATCATGACCCGCTGACACCTGACTGCCGATGATATTGATATCGCCACTCTCTTTTTCACCATTGCCCGTCGCAATAATGCTGACATTGCGACCCGCAGATATCGAGGAGCCCACTACCGTATGTTGCTCTTGGTTTACCGTCCGTTTGGTCTTTTCACTGCCCACGCTGACATTAATCCCAATTGAGGCTTCTGGCGTACCATTTTGTAAATTAGCCCCCGCCTCTAATGCTGCATTGCCCGCTTGTAAACCCGCTTTGATGTTCATCAATGCTTTGGTTTTGTCATTTTTCTGTTTTTCCGCTTGCTTGCGGGTTTGATTGGCGTTGTAAATATCACTGACCGTGCCGGTAACTGCCACCGTCACCCCTGATTTTTTGCGTTCATACTCTTCTTGATACGTCGTTTTCGCATCTAATGCTTCGATATTGACGTTTTCGCCTTGCATTCTAATATCACGCTGCGCAATAACATCACTGCCTTTGATATTAAGGTCTTTGCCCGCTTGTATCTTCACATTGCCATCAGTACTGCCAATTACACTGCCCACAAAGGCTTGTTCGGTGTTGGTCTGTTTTAAGGACTCTTTTTCTTTACCCGCCGTAAAGCCTATCCCGCCACTGCCCATTAACCCCGATTAATACACTAATATAGGCTAGGATTGTCGGATTAAGTTTGAGCTACTACAGCTCAACACAACTAACTATCAAGGGGTTAACTATAGCTAAGATACATTCTAAGATAACATACTGTTTTTTTTTAAGCAGGATTATATTATCCATGATTTATATAAATGGCTTGAGACTTACTAGGTATAATTTTCTCCCATTTCATTATAGATAATATATCTATAGCCATTTCTCTCATCCTTTGCCATTCCTCACTCTGGCAAAGAGCTATATTATTCCAATATTGAATATTATTTGGTCCACTAATGGAAAGCATATAGTCGTCTAATTTCTTGATAGTATTGAGCTGCTGATCTGTGATTAAAGAGGTAATATTTGGATCATTCAATTCATCCAAAGCCATCTCCCACTCAACAGCAAGTTCATCAGCTACATTAACAAAATCAGGAAATAAACTTTTCTGTATATCACAAGATTGTGCTATTGCTTGAGTAACCCATTTTATTTTATTCATATTTTATTCCTTTGATTTATTAAATATTTTTGCTTTTTCACCTGCACTTGGTTTATATGTGCTTGGATCAACAACTTTTATTGTACCTTGTGTTGTAGTCGATACTTTATAATAACTTCCACCATGACGTCCTCCTCCTGGATGTATTTGTATCTGACTAATTTCAGGATGTCCTTTTACCTCAATAATAACAGCTTGACCAGATCCTCTTGAAGACTGTCTTACATTAACCTGATAGCCAGCCGCCCTGAAATCTCCTACCAGATCCTCAACAGAACGTCCCCAAATAGATTGAGGTGAATGTGTAAAATCATTTGCAATATTACCTTTAGCAGGAGCTATTCCCTTTCCAGCTGCACTATTTTTTATAACTGTTGTTTCAATTTGTTTTGACTGGCTTGCAGCTTGATTCATCAAGCGATTACCTTCAGCAACATTCCCCGCTTTATATGCTACTTCCGCTTCTTTTA